>DASWXL010000001.1:0-19297 GCA_036405495.1 Sphingobacteriaceae bacterium
ATCGGTATCCAAAGTGAAATACCCTTTTCTGATGAACTGATATCCTTTACCCGGAACAGCATTCAGTACATCGGGCTCAACAAAAACATTTCTTAACACCTGAAGGCTGTCAGGATTGATATAATCTTTAAAATCGCCCTCTTCGCTTTGCGGGTCTTCAACCCTGAACAGGCGATCATACAAGCGGATCTCCGCTTTCTTTGCATGAGAAGCGCTCACCCAGTGGATCGTTCCCTTTACGCTGATACCGCTTGTGTCGCTTCCGCTTTTGGATTCGGGAATGTATGTGCACCGGATCTCGGTGACTGTACCATTGTCATCTTTAACAAAATCGTCGCATTTAATAATGTAGGCATGCTTCAGGCGGACCATCAGCCCCGGCCCAAGGCGGAAGAATTTCTTAGGCGGCTCTTCCATAAAATCTTCACGTTCGATCCATAGTTCTTTGCTGAAAGGAAGCTGACGCGAGCCCTCACCCCCTTCAACCTCAGGATTATTCTCCCCGTCAAGCATCTCTTCCTGTCCTTCAGGATAGTTGGTGATCACAAGCTTAACAGGATCAAGTACGGCCATTCTTCTCCAGGCTGTTTTGTTGAGGTCTTCGCGGATACAGAATTCCAGTAATCCCACATCGATAATATTTTCCCGCTTGGCCACGCCAATGCGATCACAGAAATTCCGGATACTGGCCGGCGTGAAGCCGCGGCGGCGTAAACCGCTGATCGTCGGCATGCGCGGATCGTCCCATCCGGTTACGTATCCTTCATTTACCAGTTGCAGCAGCTTCCGCTTGCTCATTACGGTATAATTCAGGTTCAGGCGGGCGAACTCATACTGATGCGACGGAAAAATTTCCAGTTCGCTGATCAGCCAGTCGTACAACGCCCGGTGCGGAATAAATTCCAGGGTACAGACAGAGTGTGTGATCTCTTCAATGGAGTCCGACTGTCCGTGTGCGAAATCGTACATCGGATAAATGCACCATTTATCACCTGTGCGGTGATGGCGGGCATGTTTAATACGATAAATGATCGGATCGCGCATGTGCATATTCGGCGACGCCAGGTCGATCTTTGCCCGCAGGACCTTTGATCCATCCGGATATTTGCCGTCCTTCATGTCGCCGAACAGCTGCAGGTTCTCTTCGATACTCCGGTCGCGGTATGGCGTAGGGGTACCTGGTTCGGTGTGTGTTCCTTTTGCCGCAGCGATCTCTTCGGGCGTACTGTCATCGACATACGCCTTTCCTTTCTTGATGAGTGCTACGGCGAACTCATACAGCCGGTCGAAGTAATCCGATGAATACAGTTCGTTCTCCCATTCAAAGCCCAGCCACTTAACGTCAGCTTTGATGCTTTCCACGTATTCGGTCTCCTCAGTAGTGGGGTTAGTGTCGTCAAAACGCAGATTCGTTTTACCATTATACTTATCCGCGAGGCCGAAATTCAAACAAATGGACTTGGCATGCCCTATATGGAGGTAACCGTTCGGCTCGGGCGGAAAACGGGTATGTACGCGGCCGCCGTGCTTTCCGGTCCTGATATCTTCTTCAATGATCTCTTCAATAAAATTCAGTGATCTTTCTTCGCTCATAACTTTTACAATATGGTGGCTGAAATAAAGGTTTCAAAAATAGCAAAAATAACCCGTGAGGCTTGACCGCCTTCGCTTTTCAGCGAAATTGTTAATTTTACCGGCAACCAGTTATGACTAAAGAATTCAATCGCCCCATTCGTGTGCTGGTGGCCAAAGTCGGATTAGACGGCCACGACCGCGGAGCAAAGATCATTGCCACGTCTCTCCGGGATTCCGGAATGGAAGTGATCTATACCGGCTTGCGGCAAACCCCGGAAATGGTGGTTAACGCAGCGCTGCAGGAAGATGTCGACGCGATCGGCGTTTCCATTCTGTCGGGTGCCCATATGACCGTTTTTCCCAAGCTGATCGAGCTGATGAAATTGAAGGGTCTGAATGATGTACTGCTGACCGGCGGCGGGATCATACCCGATGCGGATATGAAAGCATTAAATGAAATGGGGGTAGGTAAACTGTTCGCTCCGGGTGCCCAAACAAAGGAGATAGTTGCCTATATCACCGATTGGGTAAAACAAAACCGCGAATTTTAAAGAACCGAATCATGAGTTACGAAAACATCCTTACCGCGATAAAAGATCGCATCCTCTATATCACCATAAACCGGGAAAGCAAATTAAATGCCCTCAACAAGGCCACGCTGGTCGATATACATACATCCGTGAACGAAGCACAAGAGGACAACCACGTTGGCGGCATTATCATCACCGGAGCGGGGCAGAAAGCATTTGTGGCCGGCGCAGACATCAGCGAGTTTGCTTCTTTTTCTCCTGCAGAAGGCAAGAACCTCGCGAGTGAAGGTCATTCAAAAGTTTTCGACCTGATACAGAACAGTTCAAAACCTGTGGTCGCGGCAGTGAATGGTTTCGCGCTTGGGGGCGGATTGGAGCTGGCACTGGCCTGCCATATCCGCGTTGCATCAGAGAATGCTAAACTGGGCTTGCCGGAAGTCACACTGGGCCTGATCCCGGGCTATGGCGGCACCCAACGGTTAACCCAGCTGGTTGGCCGCGGGAAGGCGCTTGAAATGATCCTTACCGCCGATATGATCAATGCGAACGACGCATTCGTATTTGGATTAGTTAACTATGTAGTTCCGCAGGATCAGCTGCTAAGTAAAGCCGAGGAGATCTTGTCAAAGATCCTGACCCGCTCACCGCTGGCCGTTGCCAGTGCGATCCGGGCCGTGAATGCAGGCTTAACAGACGGCGTGAACGGCTTTGAGGAAGAGATCAGGGAATTCGGCAACTGCTTCGGAACACCCGATTTCCACGAAGGGGTTTCGGCATTTCTGGAAAAAAGAAAGCCTGATTTCACAGGAGGGCAGGCAAAAAATTCCGGTTTGTAGAAATTTTTTCCCAATTCAAATTAATATCTATCTTTAACATCTGATGAGGCTTTGGGTTACCTTGCTTAAACCCAAACATTTAACGCTTATAACCCCTATTGATGAAAAAGATCTTAATTGTTGATGACGAAATCAATATTGGACTTCTATTATCCAAATTTTTAACCAGAAATGGTTTTGAAGTTACAACAGCTACCAGCGGAACCACGGCCCTGGAGTATCTGACAAAAGAAACCTACAATCTCGTACTTTGCGATTATCGTCTTGAAGACACCGACGGCAGGGAGATCCTCCGGAAAATAAAAACCGATTACCCAACTACCGGGGTGATCATCATCACCGGCTATTCTGATATTAAACTTGCGGTGGAACTGATCAAAATGGGTGCTTACGATTACATCACAAAGCCACTGTATCCCGATGAGATCTTAAACACCATTAACAAGGCGATTGAAACGCAGGAGATCCTGAATCAGACTCCGGTAGGCGCTGAGCCGGCAAGGCGCGAAGTAAAGAAGTCTGAATACGTTTCAGACGAATTCGTCGTCGGCCAAAGCCCTGTATCCAGAGAGCTGATGCGGCAGATAGAACTGGTTGCACCCACTAACTACAGCGTTATCCTGATCGGCGAAAGCGGGACCGGAAAAGAGTCGGTTGCAAAAAGCATCCATCTTAACAGCAACCGGAAAGAAAAGCCGTTCATTGCCATGGATTGCGGCTCCCGCACCAAGGAAATGGCTGGAAGCGAATTCTTTGGGCACGAAAAAGGCTCTTTTACCGGTGCTTTATACACCAAGATCGGCCACTTTGAAATGGCCAATGGTGGAACACTGTTCCTGGATGAGGTCGGCAATTTATCTTACGATATTCAGGCCGCGCTGCTGCGTACCGTCCAGGAGCGAAAAGTGAAACGGATCGGCAGTACTAAAGAAATAGATCTAGATGTGCGGATCATCGTTGCCACCAACGAGAACCTTCAGGAAGCTATACAAAAGGGCCGGTTCCGGGAGGATCTGTATCATCGTTTTAACGAGTTCGGAATTTACCTGCCGCCACTGCGCGAGCGCGGAAAGGATATCATGATCTTTGCCGAGTTCTTCCTTCATGCTGCAAACGAAGAACTCAACCGCCGCATACAGGGCTTTTCCGAAGAAGTTATTGATTGCTTCATGACCTACAACTGGCCGGGCAACGTCCGCGAGCTTAAAAATGTGATCCGCCGGGCGACACTATTAACGGAGGGCGATCAGGTGCCGATCAAGGCGCTGCCACTGGAGATCTCCACCTTTGCGAAGGCCTATGCGATGGAGAATGCCGTTGGCCAGACCATTCACGTCAAAGAAAACAAACGCGACCTCAAAAACGCAGCGCTTGAAGCCGAATACGAAGCGATCCTGAAGGTGTTAAAGGAAGTGAACTTTAATAAAACGAAGGCTGCCAAGATCCTTAACATCGATCGGAAAACGCTGTACAACAAAATGAAGGCAATAAACCTGGAATAATTAAACCTGGTGGTAATACAATGGTTGTCGAAGGGGGAACCCCTTCAAAACAAATTCAATCTTCCGAAAGGGGTTTTATGGACGACGCTCGCCCTTTCGATCATTCCTTCGATCCTCGTTGTGGGCGGGATCAGTATTGCCGGCGAAAGCTGGACGCTGCTACCCCCTAAGGACCGGGTGGCAACAGACCTGGTCGACGCCGATACCGGAATGCTGATGATGGGCCAGGTGTTTTACAATATCTGGGTCATCTTTGGGATCGCAGCGGCCCTGATCGTGGGCATCCTGGCATTTGTCGACTATCATGTCAAAAAGGATATCTCCACCCCTATTGTCGGCTCGGCCCTGCTTTGTACCGGCCTGTATGATGCCTATTCACTGCTGATCTCCGGTCAGCAATCCGGTTTGGATACGCTTTATTCGAGCTGGTTTGTCAGCCGCATGCTTCATGCGGGCCTTCTGGTGCTTGGCACGTGGTACTTTCTGTACGTCAAGCGAAAGCAACTGAGGAATGTAAAGCAAAAGAATGCCTTACTGAGACGGGTTATTCTCTTTTTTGCCTCACTGCTTATCCTCGCTGTTTATGTAACCGGCAGTGAACGGCAATTCTCGCCCCTTGTTCGAACCGATACGTTCATTACGCATCCTTTCGAGTTCATCCCGCTGGTCATTTATCTGCTTTGGGGCTTTTTCATCCTTCCAAAGTTTATTAACCGCTACCCGTCCATTTTTTCAAGGATGCTGGTACTGAGCGTTATTCCGGCGGCATTCGCGCAGAGTTTTATGGCTGCTCATTATCACACTTTCGACAGCCTGTTCAACATTGCCCACTTTCTGCGGGCCATTAACTATATCGTCCCGCTTTTTGGGATCAGTATGAACTACATCGAAACCATTAAGAATGAGAAGAAGATCATTGAGCGGCTCGACAGCGAAATGAAGGAGCGCCTGGACGCTCAACAGGTCCTTGAAAAACGTGAAGCTCTGCTCGCCAGCGCTGAAAGGATAGCCGGTCTGGGGAGCTGGGAATTTGATGTCGATACAGGCGAAGTCAAGTGGTCGGACGAGATGTACGGGATCTTCGGCTACAAAGTGAATGAGGTAAAGGCCTCCATGGCCCTTCAGGAAAGCCTGATGGCACCTGAATTCAGAGACATCGTAAAGAAAAAGATCCTTTCAGCTATTCGCAACAAGGATTCCTACAGCATCGAATATCAGATCATCCGACCCGGAGGCAACAAGCGGTATGTGCTTGGCCAGGGAAGTTTTATCACCAACGGGAACAAGCTCGTTGGCACCCTCTTAGACATAACGGACTTAAAAGAAGCGACGCAAAAGCTGGCCCAGAACGAATCATTATTACGTGAGGCCGAGGCAGTATCGCACAACGGCAGCTGGGAGTGGTATCTCGACACCAACAATTTCCATTGGTCGGATGAGCTTTACCGCATTCATGGCTTTTTACCCGGCGCCGTGAACGTTGACCTGGGATTTTATCGCACGGTAATTCATCCGGAGGATGTACAGACCTTCAATGAAACATTAAGCGCCGCACTTGATACCAAATCCCCTTTTTCATGTGAGTTCCGGATCCTGCGCACAAACGGTGAAGTTCGTTACCTCTACATGCGCGGCAAGTTCAAGACGGATTTCGGTGGCATCGTCACCAAAGCACTCGGCAATACCCAGGATATTACCGAATTAAAAAACGCCTCGATCTTATTGGATAAAAGTGAAAGCATTTACCGCACCATTGCTAAGAACGTTCCCGATGCGGCCGTATTTATGTACGATAAAAACCTGGACCTTATCCTCTATGACGGTCCGATAATCAAACAGCTCAGGAACAATCAGCGGTTTAAGCCCGGTACTAACCTAAAGGAAATACTGGACGCTGAAGAATATGAAAAAGCATATCCTGTCTACATGAAAAGCTTTGAGGGCACGGAGCAGGCGCTTGAACGGGAGATGGACGGGAAGACCTATAAAGTATCTTTTACTCCGGTACGCAACTCGACCGGCGAAGTGTTCTCGGTAATGGCCGTTATGCATGATATCACCGATATTAAGCTGGCTCAGAAAAATCTGGAGGTAAAGGTGGACGAATTGAACCGTTCCAATAATGATCTGGAGCAATTTGCCTACGTGGCTTCCCATGACTTACAGGAGCCGCTCCGTAAGATCAGAGCTTTTGGCGACCGCCTTCAGAACAAGTACAGCAGCAATATTCCGGAGGAAGGGCTGGATTACGTCAACCGGATGAAAAGTGCATCCGAGCGGATGCAAACGCTGATCGACGATTTGCTTACCTTCTCGCGAGTCACCCGGTCGAGCGATAATTATGTCGCTGTTGAACTTCAGGATGTGATCAAAAACGTGATCACAGACCTCGAATACAGCGTCGAAAAGAAAAATGCCGTTATTAATGTCTCGGTGAACCATTCGGTTGAGGCAATTCCAGGTCAGATGCGCCAGCTCTTTCAAAACTTTATCAGCAATGCGCTTAAGTTCAATAAGCCGGATATTGCGCCTGCCATTACTATCGCTTCTTCTGTAGTTAAAGGCCATGAAATTGAATCCGGAGACACCTTAAAGCCGGATAAAGAATACTGCCGCATAACCATTCAGGATAACGGAATCGGTTTCGATGAACAGTACGCGGAGAAAATCTTCGTGTTGTTCCAACGGTTACATGCCCGCAGCGATTACCAGGGTACAGGTATCGGTCTGGCTGTATGTAAAAAGATCATCGACAACCATAACGGTTTTGTGATTGCACAAAGTAAAGAAGGAGATGGTGCAACATTTACAATTATTTTACCTCTTACACAATAGCGGGCAATGCAACACTTTGAAAGGAACAACAGTTCGATCCTGATCGCGGAAGATGACCCGGATGACCGCCTGATGTTGCAGGAGGCATTTAACGAAAATAATATTAACGATACATTGAGTTTTGTGGAAAGCGGCGACAAGGTTATGACTTTTTTGAGATCGGCACTGGATGAACAATCCATACCGCTCCCGAATCTTATCCTGCTGGACCTGAATATGCCGAAGCTTGATGGCCGGGGCGTATTGAAACAGTTAAAAGCCGATCCGGAGACACAAGATATTCCGGTTGTGATCTTAACGACCTCGAAAGCCGAGGAAGACCGTCAAAGTGTGTTCGAACTGGGCGCGTCGGACTTTTTCACTAAGCCTGCTTCTTTTAATGAACTGGTCGAAATAACTTCTTCAATCTTACAAAAATGGTTCCTGAACAACAACTCCTTAAAAAATCAGATCGCGACATGAAGCCGATTAGAATTTTACTGGTTGATGATGATGAGGATGATTTCATCCTGACCAAGGACTTATTTTCTGAAATTCCGCAAAGCGAGAATTACAAGCTGACATGGTGCAACAACTTTGAGGAAGCAATTAATGCGATGCTTAAATCGCATTATGATGTTTATCTGGTTGATTACCGCCTGGGCAAATACACCGGTATCGACCTGCTGCACGAGGCAATTAAGTCAAATGTGGCCGAACCGATCATTATCCTGACCGGCAAGGGCGATTTCAAAGTGGATGAAGAAGCCTTGCGCACCGGAGCGGCCGATTATCTGATCAAAGATAAGATCGACCCGTTCTCTCTTGAACGCTCTATCCGTTACGCACTTCAGCATACAAGGACACTGGAGCAGCTTAAAGAAAGTGAAAACAAGTTCCGCATTATCTTCGAACGGTCGCTTGACCCGATACTGATCACCGATTTCGCCGGTAATATCTATGACATCAATAAAGCCGGGGCAAAGTTCTTCGGACTCTCTCATCTGGAAATGTTGAAGACCAATGCCCGCCAGCTCTATCGGAATATTGCAGACCGGGTGAGCTTTACGCAGCAAATGGAAGAAAAAGGTGCGGTGTACGACTTTGAAGTGGAACTGATGGCCGCGAACAACCAGCCGCGCTACTGCAGCTTGTCGGCATTTCTACAGATATCGCAGCATGGCAACAGTGAACTTTACCACGTCGTGGTCCACGACCTCACGTTCCGCAAGCAGGTTGAGCAACAATCGGTCAGCTCAGAAAAACTGGCCGTTTCTGAACGGATAGCGAAAAGTCTGGCCAACGAGATCCGTAATCCGCTATCGAACGTAAATCTGGCTATTGACGAACTGGTCGCTGAGCTGAAAGATCGGAACGACGGAACCCGGCTGTATCTTGACATCATCAAAAAAAACTGCGAGCGGATCAATCACCTCACCTCGGAATTTATTGCGAGCACTCAGCCCGGAGCATTGACGTTCATGCGAACTGACCTCAATGATATACTAAGGAATATTCTGGATAAAGCAGAGGATGCGTTTGAGCTTAACAACATCATTGTTTCAAAAGATATCGGAGAAGAGCAGGTGTTCGCGGATGTTGATGAGGAAAAGCTAAAACTGGCCGTCAACAACATTCTTAACAACGCTATTGAGGCCATGGACGGCTATGGCAACAGGCTCGCCATCAAAACCGTTTCTGCCATCAACAGCTATACCATCCAGATTCAGGACAACGGAAAGGGCATTGCTCCAGAAAACATCTCGAAAATATTCGAACCGTTCTTCAGTACAAAAATAAAGGCGGATGGCCTTGGGTTGACCAATGCCCAGAACATTATTGCTGCCCATGGCGGAAAAATAACCTTTCAAAGCCGGCCGGGACAAGGAACAACATTTAACATACAGATCCCGCTTAAAAGCGGCGGATTAAATTAATCGAAACACCTTAACGATCAGACCCTGCTTTGCAGGGTCTTTTTCGTTCACAAACCATACCGGAGGTTATATGTTTACCAATACGCTTATAACCTTATGTCAGTATTTAACTACAAGCAGCGGAATCTCATCGTTCTGGCAATACTCATTTTTCTTGGCTGCGCGATCTTATACTCCCTGCGAACCATATTTGGTGCCGTACTGAGTTCGATCATCTTATACTCGATCTTTCGCCCGCTGTTCTTATCGCTGACGCTGAGATGGCGGCTGAGAAGGTGGCTGGCGGCAACTTTGGTGATCATTATATCGCTGGTTATTATCGTGTTGCCTTTCTTTGCACTTTCGTTGCTGGTTCTGGACAAGATAAGCGAACTGCAACAAGACCCGCTTCGCGTAGAGTACATCATTCACCGCATCGATGATTATGTCGGCTCCAGGATCAATCAGCCGAATCTCCTCGGCAATGCACTCAACAATGCAAGCGTTTATCTCTCCGAGTTCTTGCCCACCTTGTTAACGGGCGCTGCGGATATCCTGCTCGGTATAGTTGTAATGTACTTTTTGCTTTATTTCATGCTGGTGCAGCGTGAAGACTTTGAAGGCGGCTTACTTCGGTATGCACCTTTCCGTGAGCAAAACGCCCTGAAATTTGCCACTGAATTAAAGAACATCACGAACTCGAATATCATCGGACAAGGCTTGATCGCCCTGGTACAGGGATCTTTATTAAGTATCGGCTTTTATCTCTTTGGAATTGGCGACGGCATCTTCTGGGGAGTAATAACCGCATTCCTTTCTTTTGTACCGATAATCGGTGCACCTGTGATATTCGTTCCGGCGGCAATCATACAGCTGGCTAACGGGAACCAAACCGCAGCGATCGGCCTGCTGATCTATGGTTTTGTCCTGATCACCAATATTGATAATGTTATCCGATACATTGTAGTAAAACGGGTGTCTGACACGCATCCGTTGATCACCATAATCGGCATCTTTATCGGCATCCCGGTTTTTGGGATCCTCGGACTCGTCTTCGGGCCATTACTGCTTTCTTACTTCTTTCTTACTATCCGGATCTACGAAACGAGCAAGATGGCCTCCGACCGCCTTGATCGGATTAAGTCGGCCGACGAGGAGAATTACTAAAAACAGTTGGATATAATTTTTGTATAATTATCATAGCAGAATTAAAACTTTTAACCGCAATTTTTAATGTAATGAATGATACTTCAAAGATTTTAGTGGCCTTATTAGCAGGGGTAGCAGTCGGCGCTGCCTTAGGTATTTTATTTGCTCCTGATAAAGGCGCAGATACCCGTGATAAATTATCCGATGCCTTAAAGGATCTTGGTGATGCTATTAAAGACAGGGCTGCCGAAGAAATCGAAAACCTGGCCGGAATGAAAGATGAGGTGGTAGATTCAGTAAAAGCCAAATTTAGCGGTGAGAAGGCCTACCAGGGTGTTCCAAACCCCAGCACTACACAGAGTGAGTCCTATTCCAGCTAATTTTCCAATTCAGTTTTATGAAGCAAGAAGCAAGCGACCTGATAGATAAATTAAAGGAGTACATAACTGTTCGCCTTGACATCCTTAAGCTGACGGCAGCGGATGGTGTTTCAAGCGGTATCGCGAAAGCGGTAGTCGGAAGCATCCTTCTGGTGCTGTCATTGTTTTTTATATTATTCCTGAGTCTTGCGGTAGGCTTCTACATCTCAGACCGGATGGATAATAGTTACAGTGGTTTCTTTTTCGTAACACTGTTTTATCTGATTGTGGCCGTAATTGTATATCTCACAAAAAGCAAGATCGAAAAACCCATCATCAACAGCGTTATTAAAAGCATTTTAGCTTCTAAAAAGGAAGAAAAGAATGAAAGTACAAATTGAAAATATTGACACCCTTCGTTCGGAACTGGTACGGCTAAAAATGCAGCAATATCAGCTGGAGCACAGCATGAAACAGGATGTATCGGCTATCAGGGAGCAATTGAAATCGCCGATGAAGTTACTTTTTGGCGTAGGCCAGGAGAAAGCGCTGACAGGAAGCCATAAGGACGACTGGGTGACCGGAGTGCTCCGCGTGGCCTTACCTTTTGCCCTGAACAGCATGGTCTTCAAGCGTTCCGGATTTATCGTTAAGACGCTGGTAACCCTGGCATCGCAAAAAGCGGCCGGAAACTTTAACCGCGACACGTTTGCCAATCTGGTCGATAAAGCGACAAGCTTTGTGAAGAACTTCAAGATTCCCCGTAATAAAAAACCCATGATGCATCGGGATTACGGGATTCCTCCTGACAGCGAAACCTATTAATAAAAAAAAGCCTTCCGTTCAGAAGGCTTTTGTATTATCCACGTTTCTTAAGAAAATCCTGATACGCTAACCGGATGCCCTCTTCGAGTTCTATTTTATGTTTCCATCCGTAGCTATGCAGCTTGGAAACATCCATCAGCTTCCTTGGCGTTCCATCCGGCTTTGACAGGTCAAACCGCAGCTCGCCTCCAAACCCGATCACCTTACTAACCAGCAAAGCGAGGTCTTTTATAGAAATGTCTTCGCCCGTACCGATATTGATGAGATTTGGTTCATTGTAATTCTCCATCAGGTAACAGCAGGCATCGGCCAGGTCATCGGCAAACAAAAACTCACGCTTAGGCGATCCCGAGCCCCAGATGGTTACTTCTGACGCATTACTTTCCTTAGCCTCGTGAAACCGGCGAATGAGGGCTGGCAACACGTGTGAATTTTCAGGGTGATAGTTATCATTATAGCCGTACAGATTAGTCGGCATTACCGAGATATAGTTGCAGCCATATTGCGCCCGATAGGCATCACACATCTTGATACCGGCAATTTTCGCGATCGCATACGGCTCATTAGTGTGCTCGAGCGGCCCCGACAGCAGGTAGTCTTCTTTAAGCGGCTGCGGTGCCATCTTCGGATAAATACAGCTTGATCCCAGGAACATCAGTTTTTTTACTCCATTGAGATAAGAGTTATGGATGATATTATTCTGGATCAGCAGGTTATCATAAAGAAACTCCGCACGGTACGTGTTGTTGGCCACAATGCCACCAACCTTTGCCGCAGCAAGGAAAACATATTCCGGCTTTTCGGCAGAAAAAAATTGAGCTACCGCAGCCTGGTCCCTCAAGTCCAGCTCCGCCGAAGTCCGTGTCACAATATTCTCAAAGCCCTCTTTCTCAAGTCTTCTTACGATCGCCGATCCTACCATTCCTCGATGGCCGGCGACATAAATTTTTGCGTTTTTTTCCACTGACATGTACTGTAGGGGCCAAAGATAAAGTATTTTTGCAGCCGTTTAACTGCTTTACATGGGGAAAGATAAATTACGGCGCTTTGCAGAGGTTGCAACATTTTCGAATGTTCACCAACTGGATGAGGGAAAAGAATTCAAAGGAAAGTGGGATCAGGATCATTTCAAAAACAATCATAAACTGATCCTTGAGCTGGCTTGCGGCAAGGGTGAGTATACCGTTAACCTGGCCCGGCAGTTTCCCAATACTAATTTTATCGGGATCGACTATAAGGGAAACCGCATTTGGCGGGGTGCCAAGACTGCACTGGAGGAAAACATTCCGAATGTGGCGTTCCTTCGGATCCAGATCGAAAATATCCTCGATTATTTTGCAGAAGAAGAGGTCGATGAGATCTGGATAACGTTTCCGGATCCGCAGCCGCAGATCAGTCGTGAGAAAAAACGACTGACATTTCCGGGCTTTTTAGCGAAATACCGAAGAATATTGAAAAAAGGCGGATTTGTTCATCTTAAAACCGATAATGACGGCTTGTATGAATACACCATGGAAAAAATCAAAGAACACGATCTGGTGTTACATCTGCATACCGGTCATTTATACGATTCAGATCTGGTTGATGAAGTATTGTCCATCAAAACATACTATGAGAAAAAGTATCTGGCAACGGATAAGAACATCAACTACATAAAGTTTAGCTTTGAGTAATGGATACCCAAACCTTTTATGAACAGGTTTATGAGGTGGCCCGCCTGATCCCAAAAGGACGGGTTACCTCATATGGCGCCATCGCCGCATGCCTGGGCACAAAGGGCTCATCACGGATGGTCGGTTATGCCATGAACCTGTCACATAAAACATTTCCGCCGGTTCCGGCACACCGGGTGGTGAACCGTCAGGGCCTGTTAACCGGCAAACATCATTTCGGCTCACCGGACCTGATGCAGCAGCTATTGGAAAATGAAGGTGTGGAAGTAGTGAACGACAAAGTGGTGAACTTTGCCAAAATATTTTGGGACCCTTCACAAGAACTATCAGAATAAAAAGACCATGGGAAAACTTATTGAAGAATTTAACGGCTACCGTACCCGGATGAACGACCGCATCATGGAAACAGCCAACACCAATATCAAACGCTTTTTTGCACTCGACACTACGAGCTATGCCGCCGGTGCTCTGGATGTAAAAACCAAAGAAATGCTTGGCCTGGTCGCTTCCATGGTGCTGCGATGCGATGATTGCATCAAATACCACCTGGGGAAATGCTATGAGGAAGGCGTAACAACGGAAGAAATGAACGAGATCTTTATGATCGCCAATCTGGTGGGCGGCTCCATCGTTATCCCGCACTACAGAAGAGCGGTTGAGTATTGGGATGAACTGTGTTCCAGTTAGGCGATTGGAGTTGGGGGTTTGGAGTTGACTGCATGAAGTAGTAAATTTCAAAATGGGAACTTTAAAAGACCTGCTTGCTGATCAAAAAGCCTTCAAACTCGCGATGGAAATATTCGAACTATCAAAATCATTTCCAAGAGAAGAAACTTATAGCCTGACCGATCAGATTAGGAGAAGCTCCCGATCAGTTTGTGCCAACCTGGCTGAGGCCTATCGAAAGCGGCGATATCCCAACCATTTTATAAGCAAAGTTTCTGATGCCGATACCGAAAATGGAGAAACCCAAACTTGGCTGGAATTTGCATTGGCCTGCAAGTACATAACGCAAGAAAAACATCATCAGCTTTTTAACCAGTCTGAAGAAGTAGCACGTCTTCTGGTCTATATGATGAATAACCCTGATAAGTTTGTGCTTAATTCTCCAAAATCATAAATAGCTATTATGAACGGTACTCCAAACTCCAAGCTCCCAACTCCCAACTTAACTCGCTGTTCCTGGTGCGGGACCGATCCCCTTTACGTGAAATATCATGACGAAGAGTGGGGAAAGGAAATTCATGATGATAAAGTGCTTTTTGAGTTCCTGGTCCTGGAATCGGCGCAGGCAGGTTTGAGCTGGATAACCATTCTGAAGAGACGCGAAGGGTACCGGAATGCGTTTGCCGGTTTCGACCCTGTTAAAGTTTCGCAGTTTACGGAAACGGATGTTGAACGTTTGATGAACGATACCGGCATTATCCGCAACCGGATGAAAATTGACGCTGCCGTCAACAATGCCAGGCGGTTTCTGGAAGTTCAGGCTGAATTCGGATCTTTTGATAGATACCTGTACTCATTTATGCCTGACAGGAAGCCGATCCGTAATCATATCAGAACCAATGCCGATATCCCTGCAAGGACGGAAATTTCGGATGCCATTGCGAAAGACATGAAAAAACGCGGCTTCAAATTTTTTGGTTCAACCATTTGCTATGCTCATATGCAGGCAACCGGCATGGTGAATGATCATATTGAGAGTTGTTTTTGCAGATGAAAGAGAGCTACTGATCCCTGCTCCGTAAATACATATATCTTACTAACTTTATCGCGTGTGCATCCTGTTGATCGGTAGAAACACCTTAATCAGTGTAATCCCTCAACAGCACAATCACGCTAAATCTGTGTAATCCCCTGATGAAAAAACTCTTTCTCTTAGATGCGATGGCCCTGGTATACCGGGCACACTTTGCATTGAGTAAAAGTCCGCGCTTCACGTCAACCGGACTGAATACTTCCGCTGTAATGGGCTTCACAAACACACTTTTGGAAGTCATCCGTAAAGAGAGCCCTACACATATGGCTGTGGTGTTCGATACGGAGGCGCCAACCGAACGCCATACCGATTTTGACGGTTATAAAGCGCACCGGCAGGCAATGCCTGAAGACCTGGCTCTTGCCATTCCGTATGTGGTTAAACTGGTAGAGGGCTTCCGTATTCCGGTGATCACATCTGATGGCTATGAGGCTGACGACATTATCGGTACGCTGGCTAAGAAGGCTGAGAAGGAAGGCTTCACGGTGTATTGCATGACACCCGACAAAGATTTTGCGCAACTGGTTTCGGATAATATTTTCATTTACAAACCCGCACGCATGGGAAACGACATGGAGATCCTTGGCGTCAGGGAGATCTTGTCAAAGTGGGAAGTCGAACGCGTTGAACAGGTGATCGATATCCTCGGCTTGTGGGGCGACGCTGTTGACAATATTCCGGGTATCCCGGGCATCGGTGAAAAAACAGCGAAAACCCTCATTAAGCAATACGGCTCGGTTGAAAACATCATTGCCAACAGCCATGAATTGAAAGGCAAGCTTCGCGAAAACGTAGAAACCTATGCCGACCAGGGAATCGTGTCAAAAAAACTGGCGACAATATTATTAAATGCGCCGGTAGAGTTCGATGAAGAAGCGCTAAAGCTGGAAGAGCCCGACAGGGAAGTACTCGAACCTCTGTTTGCTGAGCTGGAGTTCCGGACCCTTGGCCGCCGGGTATTCGGCGAGGCCTTCAATGTTTCGGAGATCAGGTCCACCACCGTTTCTCCGCAGATGGACCTTTTTGGCAATCCGGTGGCGATCGTACACACGGAAAGTATTGCTGTTGTTGAAGCCCCGGCACACGGACGAAATATTGATAATACGCCACACATCTACCATCTGACAGATACTCCCGAAAAGCGGAAGGAACTTATTGAGCTGCTACATCAGCAGGAAGCCATCTGCTTCGACACGGAAACCACATGCACCGATGCCAACGACTGCGAGCTGGTCGGCCTTGGATTCTCTGTGAAAGCCGGTGAAGCGTGGTATGTGCCGCTGGCGGCCGACCAGGCAGAATGCCGGGCTTGTGTAGATGAGTTTAAAACACTGTTTGAAAATCCGAGCATCGGAAAGATTGGTCAGAACCTGAAGTACGACATGCTCGTTCTGAAATGGTATGGCATTGAGCTGAAGGGTGAGTTGTTCGATACGATGCTGGCACATTACCTGCTTGATCCGGACTCCCGCCATAATCTTGACCTTCTCTGCGAGAAATATCTTGGCTACTCCACTATCACCATCGATTCATTGATAGGTAAAGGGAAGAAGCAGCTTAACATGCGTGATGTAGAGCTTGAAAAGATCAAGGAATATGCAGCCGAAGACGCTGACGTTACGTTACAGCTGAAACAGGTATTTGAGCCGATGTTGCAGTCAGTGAATGCATTTTCACTGGCCCGTGAGATCGAGAATCCGTTGATCTATGTACTGACAGACATGGAAAAAGAAGGTGTACGCGTTGATCGTGATACCCTTTCCGAGATCTCGGAACAACTTCGCGTCGACCTGATTGGCCTTGAAAAAACCATTTATGACAAAGCCGGTGTCAGGTTTAACATCGCCTCTCCCAAGCAACTTGGTGAGGTGTTGTTTGAGAAACTTCAGCTTGACCCCAAGGCTAAAAAAACCAAAACAGGCCAGTATCAAACCGGCGAAGATATCTTAACAGCTCTTGCCGGCAAGAGTGATATTGTTCAGGACATCCTTGATTTCCGGCAACTGCAAAAGTTAAAATCCACCTATGTGGATGCGTTGCCGTTGATGATCAACAAAAAGACGAACCGAATCCACACCTCCTATAACCAGGCAGTTGCTGCGACCGGCCGCTTAAGTTCCAATAATCCCAATCTCCAGAACATCCCGATCAAGACAGAACGCGGACGCGAGGTCCGCAAAGCATTTATTGCAAGGGATGACGAACACATCCTTCTTTCGGCGGATTACTCACAGATCGAGCTCCGGCTGATCGCCGAGATCAGCAAGGATGAGAACATGATGGACGCGTTTATCAAGGGACTTGACATTCACACCGCCACAGCCGCAAAAGTTTATGGCATTGCACTGGAAGATGTGGATTCGACGATGCGCCGGAACGCTAAGGCGGTAAACTTCGGCATTGCTTACGGACAATCGGCGTTTGGATTATCGCAAAGTCTGGGTATTCCGCGCAAGGAAGCAGCTGAGATCATCGACCATTACTTTGCGCAGTATTCGGGGATAAAAAGATACATGAGCGAAACGTTAGAGTTTGCACGCAGGAACGGTTATGTGCAAACCTTGATGGGGCGCCGCCGCTACCTTCGGGATATCAACTCGGCCAATGCCACCGTTCGCGGCTTTTCAGAACGAAACGCCATTAACGCCCCTATCCAGGGTTCGGCTGCCGATATGATCAAAATTGCAATGATCAATATTCACAGGGAGATGAAAGAACGCCGGCTTGTTTCGACCATGACCATGCAGGTGCATGACGAGTTGGTGTTCGATGTGCTGCGATCTGAAAAAGACGTAATGAAAGAGCTGATCGGACGTAATATGAAAACCGCTATCCAAACCACTGTTCCCATTGTAGTGGAGGTGGGTGAAGGTATAAACTGGCTGGAAGCGCACTAGGCTTCCAGCCGGGCTGGTCATTAGGTTCCGGCGCGGGCGGTATAGCTATCATCGGGTACCGGGTAAACTGTGCAGCTGCTGTGGCAGTAACGTTCAGAGCAGGCGTTCGATAACCTGCTCCGGCAAAAGCTTTTCCTGGTCGCCGCTTTGCATGTTCTTTAGCGTCAGTTTACCGCTTTCCATCTCTTCGCTGCCGATCAGAAGCACATAGGGTATCTTCTTGTCATCCGCGTAGCTCATCTGCTTCTTCAGCTTTGCTGATGAAGGGTACAATTCCGCGGCAATACCCGCGGAACGAAGTCGCTGCAGAAGAGGCAGGGCATAATTTTCGGCGGCTTTATCAAAATTACTGATGAGCACCTTTGTGGTTTCCTGAGCACTTTCCGGGAAAAGCTGAAGTTCTTCGAGCACATCGTAGATCCGGTCGGCCCCAAATGAAATCCCAACGCCGGTTAACCCTTTCAAGCCAAACATTCCGGTGAGGTCGTCATACCGCCCGCCACCGCCGATGCTTCCCATGGCAACCTCGTTGGTCTTTACTTCAAAGATAGCCCCCGTGTAGTAGTTTAACCCCCGGGCGAGTGTGATATCGAGCTCGATAGTAGATGTGGGCTGTGAGTTTTGAGTTGTGAGACCTGACAGATAAGTAAAGATCGTTTCGATCTCTTCAATACCTTTCAGTCCGGTTTCTGACTTATTTAAGACTCCCTTCAATTGTTCCAGCTTATGGTCATTTGAGCCTTCCAGCATGATAACCGGTTTCAGCCGGTCGATATCGCTTTGTGTAAAGCCCTTTTCTAAAAGTTCCTTCATAACGCCATCCAGGCCGATCTTGTCCAGTTTATCTATGGCGACCGTCATGTCGACGATCAGTTCGGGCTTTCCAATGATCTCGGCTATGCCGGATAAAATTTTTCGGTTATTGATCTTGATGGTAAAATCGCTCAGGCCAAGCCTGGCTAACGCCTCGTTATAGATCAAAATGAATTCGGCTTCGTTCAAAAGGCTTTCCGAACCGACGACATCGGCATCACATTGATAAAATTCGCGATAGCGCCCTTTCTGCGGGCGGTCGGCCCGCCAGACAGGCTGGATCTGGAAGCGCTTGAACGGAAATGATATTTCGTTCTGATGAATGACCACATAACGGGCAAACGGAACTGTAAGATCATAACGGAGGGCCTTTTCAGAAATTAACGGCAGCAATTTTTTACTGCTATCATCCTGAGCGTAGTCGAACGATCGCTTTTGTGCATCCTTAAGGAAATCGCCCGAATCCAGGATCTTGAAGATCAGTTTATCGCCTTCGTCGCCATACTTACCGGTCAGCGTTGAAAGATTCTCCATGGTTGGGGTCTGGATCTCCTGATATCCATACTTCCTGAAAACTGCTTTAATGGTTTCGAAAATATAGTTACGCTTAACCATCTCGACAGGTGAAAAGTCTCTGGTGCCTTTAGGG
>DASWXL010000002.1:0-29967 GCA_036405495.1 Sphingobacteriaceae bacterium
GGAATTCTTTGTTACGTTGAAGCAAAAAGGCTTTTCTGATGCACAGATCGCCTGGCTGCTTGGCAATGTTTCCGAGGATGAGGTTTATGAACGCCGCAAAGAGCTGAATATCCGCCGTGTTTACAAGATGGTGGATACCTGTGCCGCTGAGTTCCCGGCTCAAACGCCTTACTACTATTCTACTTTTGAAGAAGAGAATGAGTCTGTGGTATCTGACAGGAAGAAGATCATCGTGCTGGGGTCCGGTCCTAACCGTATCGGACAAGGCATTGAATTCGACTACAGCTGTGTTCACGGCTTACTTGCCGCAAAGGAATCGGGATTTGAGGCCATCATGGTAAACTGTAATCCTGAAACGGTGTCAACCGATTTCAATATGGCCGACAAACTGTATTTCGAGCCGGTGTTTTGGGAGCATGTTCGTGAGATCATCGATCTGGAGAAGCCTGAGGGTGTCATCGTTCAGTTAGGCGGGCAAACTGCCTTGAAAATGGCTGAAAAGCTGAGCGAAAAAGGCATAAAGAT
The DNA here is from genome assembly GCA_036405495.1 of Sphingobacteriaceae bacterium. GTDB lineage: Bacteria > Bacteroidota > Bacteroidia > Sphingobacteriales > Sphingobacteriaceae > DASWTL01. The sequence goes on from DASWXL010000002.1 coordinate 526, forward strand.
AATCGGTACGTCGTTTAACGATATGGATATCGCCGAAGATCGCGGCCGTTTCTCTGACCTGTTGAAAGACCTGGATATCCCTTATCCGAAATACGGTGTTGCCGAAAGTGCGGAGGAAGCTCTTCAGGTGGCACACCAGGTTGGCTATCCTGTACTGGTCCGGCCGAGTTATGTTCTCGGCGGGCAGGGAATGAGTATCGTGATCAATGACGAAGATCTGGAGAAAGCCGTTGTTAAACTGCTTGGCGATCTTCCCGGAAACCGTGTTTTGATCGACCATTTCCTTGATCGCGCTGAAGAAGCTGAATCAGACGCGATCTGCGATGGTGAGGACGTGCATATTATCGGTTTGATGGAACATATCGAGCCTGCGGGAATTCACTCAGGCGATTCAAGTGCAGTACTTCCTCCTTTTAGTCTTTCAGAAAACGTGACCAGAAAGATGGAAGAATACACCATCAAGCTGGCAAAAGCGCTGAACGTGAGAGGGCTTCTTAACATTCAGTTTGCTATAAAGGACGAGAAGGTGTACGTGATCGAAGCAAATCCGCGTGCGTCGCGTACGGTACCGTTCATCGCCAAGGCGTATGATGTTCCTTACATCAATATTGCTGCGAAAATAATGCTCGGCGTAAACAAGCTTAAGGACTTCCGGATCGAGCGCAAGCTGAACGGTTATGCGATCAAGGAGCCGGTTTTCTCTTACGATAAATTCCCCGAGATCGACAAAGAGCTTGGTCCTGAGATGAAATCGACCGGCGAAGCCATTCGGTTCATCAAAGATCTTGAAGATCCGTTCTTCAGAAAGCTTTACCGCGATAAATCAATGTACCTTTCAAAGTAAAAAGGGAAAAGTAAAAAGTAAAAAATGAAAAAGGGCCTTTTAAGTGTAAGGTCCGAAAACTGAAAGTAAAAGCCGAACGGTTCCTTTCAGAAGCGATAACTGAAAAGCCTCCTGGATCATTCCGGAGGCTTTTTAGTTAATATAAAAGCTTATCGTACGGATATCGTTGCGTATGGATAGCCTTTACTTTATCGTAAACTACCTGCTTAAACTCCTCGATATTGTCCTTGTTTAAAGCAGAGATGAAAATAGCAGGACTGTTATGACGCGCCATCCAGCTGTTCTTAAAGTCGTTCAGTGTGATGGTCCGCGGTTCTTCGCCCGGTTCTCTTTCTTCGGACGGCCTGTATGCATCGATCTTATTGAAGACGGTGATAATCTCTTTATCAATAGCTTTCAGGTCCTTCAGCGTTTCGTTTACCGTGGCGATATGGTCTTCGAAGTTCGAGTGGGAAATATCCACTACGTGAATCAGTATATCCGCCTCCTGTACCTCATTTAGCGTTGACTTAAAACACTCCACAAGGTGGTGAGGTAACTTACGGATAAAACCAACCGTGTCGGATAGAAGGAAAGGCAGATTCTCGATCACGACTTTTCTCACCGTTGTATCCAGTGTGGCAAACAGCTTGTTTTCAGCAAACACCTCTGATTTAGAGATCATATTCATGATGGTCGACTTACCCACGTTGGTGTAACCCACCAATGCAACCCGTACCAGCTGACTGCGGTTTTTCCGCTGCGTCTCGCTCTGCCTGTCAATATCTTTCAGGCGGTCTTTTAACAGGGATATTTTATTGAGGATCAGCCGGCGGTCGGTCTCGATCTGACTTTCACCGGGTCCGCGCATCCCGATACCACCCTTCTGGCGTTCCAGGTGTGTCCATAACCGGGTTAACCGGGGCAGCAGATACTGCAGCTGAGCGAGTTCAACCTGCGTTTTTGCCTGCCAGGTCTGCGCCCGTTTGGCGAAAATATCGAGGATCAGGTTGCTGCGGTCCAGGATCTTGACCTTCAGTTCCCGCTCAATATTTCTCAGCTGCGATGGCGAAAGCTCGTCGTCAAACACCACCATATCGATTTCTTCAGATTGTACGAACGCCAGGATCTCCTCGAGTTTACCGGTTCCGACAAACGTTGCCCTGTCGGGGCGGTTCATTCGCTGTGTGAAAGACCGGACGGTGATCCCGCCGGCAGTATCGACCAGGAAGGCAAGTTCATCTAAATACTCTCGCGTTTCCTCATCGGTTTGTCCGGGAGAAATAATGCCTACCAAAACGGCTGTTTCCGGTTTTATGGATGTGTCGTAAAATTTTTGTCTGGGCATGAGTTTATAACAAGGTGCGAAGATACAGGTTTCATTAACGACCCGCTGTTAACTCGTTCACAAAGTCCTTCATCGCCTTTCCGGGATGTTGCTCTTTCATGAAATTTTCGCCGATCAGGAAACCGTTGAAGCCCGCTTGCTTGAGGAGGTTAATGATCTTCGGGTCGCTGATACCGCTTTCTGAGATCTTCAGGAACTGATCCGGGATCAAATTTACCAGGTCATACGAATGATCGAGGGAAACAGAAAAATCTGCCAGGTTACGGTTGTTAACACCAACAGCGTCCAGTTCGTCGCATAAGCTGCGGTCAAGCTCTTCTTTGCTGTGCACCTCAAGCAAAACATTGAGGCCAACAGCCCGGGCTGTGCGGGCCAGCTGTTTGATCTTTTCAGGTGTAAGAATCGCAGCGATCAGCAGAATGACATCGGCGCCCAATGATTTTGCTTCCAGTACCTGAAACTCGTCAAGGGTAAAATCCTTACGGAGGATCGGCAGCCTGTTCACTTTCCGGGCCTCTTCCAGATCCCGGTTGAAGCCGTCGAAAAAACTGGTGTCGGTTAGAACAGACAATGCTGAAGCCCCTGCTTCGGCATATCCGGATGTGACTTCCGATACACTTGCCAGGTTATTGATCATACCCTTTGAAGGTGATTTTCGTTTGAATTCTGCGATGATCCCGGTTTTGTCCGGATCAAGGATAAATTGACGCAACGAGTAGCATTTGCGCTGAAAGTGTTCACTTTCTTCAAGCGACAAGATAGGCGTGCTTCGCTTCGCTACGGCAACTTCTTCTTTTTTCTTTTCAACTATGGTGTCCAGTATGGTCATAATTTTTCAACATCAGGTGCATTAAGGGGTTTGGCTTCCAGCCAGTTTTTCATCATTTGTCTGCCGTGCTCCGTTAGTACCGATTCTGGGTGAAACTGAACACCGCGAACGTCCAGGTAATTATGTCTCAGCGCCATGATCACGCCCTCATGATCGCGTGCTGTTACTGTCAGCCCGCTCGGGAAGTTATCGCTTTTTACCGCCCATGAATGATATCGGCCAATGTTAAACTCATTCGGGCATGCTGAAAACAGACCCTCATGGGTATCCGTCACCTGCATCCGGGTGGCTCTTCCGTGTACGGGCCTTGACAGGTTGTAAAGTTCCCCGCCAAACACCTCGGCGATCGCCTGCATGCCAAGGCATACACCCAATATGCTTTTCGTTGCGGAATAGTTTCGGATCACATCCAGGAGCAGTCCCGCTTCCGAGGGGATGCCCGGGCCTGGCGACAAAACTATTTTATCAAAGTGACCGGCCTCATCAAGTTCGAATTTGTCGTTTCTCCATACCGTAGCTTCATAGCCGCATTCGTTGATCAAATGCACCAGGTTGTATGTGAACGAGTCGTAGTTATCAATAACCAGTATTCTCAAAATTCAAAAGTTAAAAGTTAAAATTCAAAACAGGGTTCTCTCATACTTCATACCTCATATCCCCTCAGCCATTTCCATTGCTTTTCGTAATGCTGTTATCTTATTATTCACTTCATTCAATTCACTTTCAGGATCTGAATCGGCTACTATTCCGGCGCCTGCCTGGTAGTGCAGCAGGTTGTTCTTACTCAAAAAGGAACGGATCATAATGGCATGGTTGAAGTCGCCGTTGAAGCCCATATAACCGATCGCCCCGCTGTAAAATCCGCGCTTATGATTTTCAAAGCGATCGATCAGCTGCATAGCCATGTATTTGGGCGCTCCGCTTAATGTTCCGGCAGGAAAGGTGTCGCCAACAACATGGAAAGGATTTACACCACGTTGCAACCGGCCGGCGACTTTCGACACCAAATGAATGAGGTGGGAGTAGTACTGTACTTCCTTAAAGGCTTTTACTTCAACCTGTTCGCAGTGCCGGCTCAGATCGTTACGGGCAAGATCGACCAGCATCACATGCTCGGCGCTTTCTTTCGGATCGTTCTCCAGTTTTTCTGCAAGTTCTGCGTCTAACAGATCGTTGCCGGTCCGTTTAAACGTACCTGCAATGGGGTAAATGGTTGCCTCGTTATTCTTTATGGTTAGCTGCGCCTCGGGCGAGGATCCGAAGATCTTAAAATCGCCATAGTCAAAATAGAAAAGATAAGGCGACGGATTTATGGAACGCAGTGCCCGGTAGACGTTAAATTCGTCGCCCAGAAACGGACGTGCAAAACTTCGCGAAGGCACAATCTGAAAAACATCGCCTCGGTAAATATGCTCTTTAAGCGCGTTAACAATTCCGATAAATTCCTCATCGGAATAGCCCGAGGTTTCCTCTCCCTGCAGCGAAAACCGGTATTCCGGGAAATTTTTGTTTTGAATGAGATACTGGATCTTTTCAAGGCCTTCGCTCTCTGAGGCTTCTAAGCCGTTTTCAAAAAGATAAAGCTCGTTCTTAAAATGGTCGATCGCGATAATGTATCGATAAACATGATACTGCATCAGTGGGATCTGGCGGGCTGCAGCAGGTTTTGCATTAAGGGCTATATCTTCAAAATGGCGGATAGTCTCGTACGAGAAATACCCGAAAATGCCTGACGAGATGAACTTCAGATCAGCAGGTCCGTCATTTGTAAAGCGGTTCCTGAAATCTGATATTTTTTCCCGCAGATCAACTCCATCGATTGCCGTTTCAATCCGGCTGCCATCCGGAAAGTATTCGCTTACCATTTGATCGTTCATTACTATTCCGGCAATGGGGTCACAGCAAACGTAGCTCCTGCTGTTCTCCCTGCTGTGATAGTCCGAACTTTCCAGCAGAATCGAATTCGGAAAAACGTCGCGTAAGCGCAAGTAGATGCTTACGGGCGTTGTCGTGTCCGCCAGAAGGCGTTTATAGGTGGTCTTAAGCTTAAATTCCTTCATTTTTTTCCACAAAAAAACCCGATGTGGTTGAAGCATCGGGTTCATATAGTTGTTTAGGTTTAGTTCTCACGCGAACATACTCATCCCGATACGTGTCTGTGCCAGCCACCACCAGTTGTTTGTATGTTTCTTGTTGTTCATCGAAAGCAAAAATATAAAGAAAATCGGTTTTTCAAATTTTAATTAAATCGTCATGCCGAAAAGGCCTCTTCCGCTTTGTAGAATGGAGAAGATCACCAGAAGCGCAGCAAGGCCGTAAAAGATCGCCACTGTTCTGTGCTTGATAAAACCTTCCTGTGCTTTTTTAGAACGGGCATGACCAACGGTGATCAGGATCAGGGCGAAGATCATCATAGCAGCATGCTCCACTGTCCAGTAACGCAAGACCTCATCTTTCATGGCTGTGGCCATATCGCTATATCTCACATATGGGCTCAGAAAATACAGGATCAAACCCAGCAGCAACTGAACGTGGGCCGACACCATCGCAAATAGGTTAAGCTTCCTGTTTCCATTGGTATAGCTCTTTTTCCCAAACCAACCGGCTAGCGACTGGATCAGCGCCAAAACGATCAGCAGCAAAACCAGATACCGAAGGCCCGAATGTGCTGCTTTTACAAGTTCGTAAGTGTTCATGTGTGATAAATTTGTTTCAGCCAAAATACTTAAAAAGAAAATATCCGGCGGAAAAAATTAACTGAAGGTGCTTTTCAACGATAATTCAGGCTTTAGGACCTCCTGGGTAACAGCAAAGTTACCTATGGACGTGTGGCCAATTTTCCTATTTTTAGTCCTTTAACTTAACCTATAATGAAAAAAGCTTTACTTATTTGTTTACTTCTCAGCTTTTTCAATAGGGTGCATTCACAGGAAACCTATCCGGTGAATGGATCCTATGACATCAGGCCGGGACAGGTAGCATTTACGAATGCCACTATTATTTTGAACGCTGATCAAACCATTAGTAATGGTACTTTACTGGTGAAAGGAAACACCATTGAAGCTGTGGGTCAGAAATTAAATGTGCCTAAAGGCTACATAGTTGTTGATCTGAAGGGAAAATTTATTTATCCGTCGCTGATCGATGCATTTTCAACTTACGGTCTCCCCGAACCGCAGCGATCTGCATCAGGCTTTGGTCAGCGCCAGCAGATATTTGTGTCGACCAAAAAAGGCGCTTATGGCTGGAATGAATCCATCAGGCCCGAAACAAACGCGAAGAATGTGTTCACTACAGATGCTAAAAAAGCTGCGGACCTCAAGAAGCTGGGCTTCGGAACCGTGCATTCCGTTATCCGCGATGGAATTGCCCGTGGAACGTCCGTTGTGGCGGTGTTAACTGACGAAAAGGAGAATACAGCGATAATCAACCCCGAAGCCGCAGCTAACTACTCTTTCAGTAAGGGCACGTCTTCCAACGACTATCCGCAATCACTCATGGGTGCGATCGCCTTGTTGCGGCAAACGTATTACGATGCTGACTGGTATAAGAAGCAGAAAGGTGAATACAACATTTCATTAGAGGAGTTTAACCGTATTCAGGGCATTCCGCAGATCTTCGAAACGGAGGATGTTCTTGACGTTTTGCGGGCCGATAAGGTCGGCGACGAGTTTAACACGCAATACATATTTAAGACGGGCGGAAACGATTTTCAAAGGATCGCAGAAATCAAAGCGACCGGCGGGAGCCTCATCGTTCCAATTAATTTCCCTAAGCCGTATGATGTAGAAGACCCTGCCGATGCATCCAATGTATCATTCACTCAAATGAAGTTCTGGGAGCTGGCACCGTCCAATCCGGCGGCTCTTGAAAGGGCGGGGATCAAATTTGCAATCACTGCCTCCGGCTTAGAAAACACGCGCGATTTCTGGAGCAATCTTCGTCAGGCGGTGGAGTACGGCTTAAGCGAAAAGCAGGCGTTAAAAGCGCTCACCGAAACGCCTGCCGAGTTATTGGGTGTCTCAAACCAGGTTGGTACGCTTGCCAAAGGAAAGCTCGCCAATTTTATCATAACTTCCGGCAACCTCTTTAAACGCGATAATATTATCTACGAAAACTGGGTTCAGGGAAAGCGGTTCATAGCAAACCGGATGGACGTGAAGGACCTTCGCGGTAGCTACGTATTAACGATCGGCGGATTAACTCCATTGACCTTAAAACTTTCAGGGACTGCTACAAATTACACTGCAGGGGTTGAACGTACGGGTGCTGACAGCGTTAAGGCTTCTGCTACTTTGCTTCGCAACGGCGACATGATCAGTCTGTATTTCGATCTGAAAAAACCGAAAGGAAATATGCGCCTCAACGGTTATGTTGCCTCTGTAGATCCCGTAGTTCTAAAAGGCACTGCCGTATCGCCCGAAGGAACAACTTCGACATTCACCGCTACTTTTAAAGAAGCCGTTAAAGAAACGCCTAAGCGTCCGGAGAACAAACCGGCACTGGCAATAACACCGATCATTTTTCCTTTTACAGGTTACGGCTATGCTGAAGCACCGCAACAGGAAACTGTGCTGTTTAAAAATGCTACAGTATGGACCAATGAAAAGGAAGGTAAAGTTGCCAATACTGATGTGCTGATCGAGAAGGGCAAGATCAAGGCTGTTGGTAAAGGGTTAACAGCAGCTCATGCAAAAGTTATTGATGCAACAGGAAAACACCTTACTCCCGGCATTATTGACGAGCATTCGCACATTGCAATCACACGCGGGGTGAATGAAGGCACCCAGGTGGTGAGCGCTGAAGTTCGTATCGGCGACGTTCTGAATTCCGAGGATATCAACATCTACCGCCAGCTTGCGGGAGGCGTTACGTCTTCACAGTTGCTGCATGGGTCGGCAAACCCGATCGGTGGTCAGTCGCAGCTGATCAAGCTTCGCTGGGGAAAATCGCCGGAGGAATTGAAATTTGGAAATAACGATGGATTTATCAAGTTCGCATTGGGCGAAAACGTCAAGCAAAGTAACTTCCAGGGAGCTGTTACGCGTTTCCCCCAAACGCGGATGGGTGTTGAACAGGTCTACCTGGATGCATTCACGCGCGCAAAAGAGTATAAAGCAGCGAGGTCGGTAAAAGGAAATAATGTGCGCCGTGATCTGGAGCTGGATGCACTTGGTGAGATCCTGGATAACAAGCGCTTTATTACAGCGCACTCCTATGTGCAGTCGGAGATCAACATGCTGATGCATGTCGCCGATAGCATGGGCTTTAAAGTGAACACATTAACCCATATCCTTGAAGGGTATAAAGTGGCAGACAAGATGGCACAACGCGGTATTGCGGGAAGTACGTTTGCAGATTGGTGGGCCTATAAAATGGAGGTACAGGATGCAATTCCGTACAATGCGGCTATTATGAGCAAAGTCGGGGTGCTTACATCCATCAATTCTGATGATGCAGAAATGGCTCGTCGCCTGAATCACGAGGCGGCAAAGGTGGTGAAATATGGTGGCGTTTCTGAAGAAGAAGCGTTTAAGATGGTGACTCTCAATCCGGCTAAGATCCTTCATGTTGATGATCGCGTAGGAAGTATCCGGGTAGGTAAAGACGCAGACGTTGTTCTTTGGTCTGATAACCCGCTTTCGGTTTATGCACGGGCCGAGAAGACCTTCGTTGATGGTGTGCGTTACTGGGATCTCGAGCAGGATGCGGCAAAACAGAAGGCTTTGGAAAGCGAGCGGGCTCGTTTGATCCAGAAGATGATGGAAGCAAAGAACAGCGGCTCAAGAACGCAGCGGGCTTCCGTTCAGCAACAACGTTTATATGAGTGCGCTACCATGGAAGACGGAACACTCGATGATCATCAACATTAATCTTTAGCAATTCAGAAAATGAGGAAACATATTTTAAGTTTACTTGGATTAATAACTGCCGGCCATATCGCATTGGGTCAGGCAAATATTTATCCGGCAAAGCCGCAGTCAAAGCCTATGGCGGTTGTTGGGGCAACGATCCACACCGGCACCGGCCAGGTAATTCAGAACGGGTACATATCCTTTGATAAAGGAAAGATCACCGGTATTGGCGACGCTTCGTCGGTAAAATTCAACACCGCTACTACTGAGATCATTAACGGGGCGGGTAAGCATATCTATCCGGGCTTTATTTCTCCTTTAACGAATCTCGGACTTACTGAGATCGAATCGGTTCGGGCTACTCTGGACTTTCGGGAAGTAGGCAACATGAACGCGCACGTTCGGTCTGTTATGGCTTACAATACCGATTCGAAGGTGCCGAACACGCTTCGCACGAACGGCATCCTGCTTGCACAGGTTGCGCCGCAGGGCGGTACCATCTCCGGCCAGTCCTCTTTAATGGAACTCGACGGCTGGAACTGGGAAGATGCAGCATACAAAACTGATGTAGCGTTACACCTGAACTGGCCGGCTATGCAGCAGTCAGGTGGCCGCTTCGGACCGCGGTTATCGCCGGAACAGCAACGTGAGCGTTATCAACGGTCTGTTGACGAAATAAGAGGTTTCTTTACTGAAGCTAAAGCTTATTATGAAGCGCCGAAGACGGAAGTTTTTAATGCACGCTTTGCAGCCGTGAAGCGTGTGTTTACCGGCGAAGAGAAAGTGTTCGTGTCCGCCAATTCCGCCAAAGACATTATTGCGGCGGTTACTTTCTTCAAGGGGCTGGATATCACCCCGGTATTGGTCGGCGGCAGGGATGCCCACCTGGTAACTGGCTTATTGAAGGATAACAATATTTCGGTGATCATCAATGAGCCGCATTCTTTGCCTGGCCGGACTGACGATGACGTTTATCTTCCTTATAAGCAGGCTAAGCTGCTTCAGGACGCCGGTATTAACTATGCCTTAAGCATAGACGGGTACTGGCAGCAGCGCAACCTGCCGTTTATGGCAGGAACCGCAGCTGCACATGGCCTGACCAAAGAACAGGCGCTCTCGGCGATCACACTGAATCCTGCAAAGATCCTGGGAGTGGATAAAACAGCCGGCAGCCTGGAAACAGGTAAGGATGCTACATTCTTTGTGTCATCAGGCGACGCCCTTGACATGCGCACGAATGATGTTGAACAAGCATTTATCCGGGGTAAGAACCTTGATCTGGATAATCTGCATAAGCAATTATACAAGCGATATAGTCAGAAATATGATCTGAAATAAAGAAAGGGCTCGCAAGAGCCCTTTTCTTATCTGTTTTTCCGGACAGCCGCGGCGGTCTTATCCCGGGATGTCGTTTGTTTCGAAATACTTCAGGATGCGGGCCCTGAAAGCAAGATCGAATTTGGCCTGCACAAGCCGCAGACGTTCTTCCGCTAATCTGTTTCTCGACTGATTAAAGTCGTAAACCGTGATCAGACCGGCATTCCATTTTTCGGTCGCATACCGAAAAGCGATTTCCTGTGAGCGGGCACTCTCACTGGCGGCGATGTAGCCGGCCTTCGCGAGTTCAACATCTGTGCGCGCTTTAAGAATGGCCTGCCACAGTTTGTTCTTTTCCTCCTCCAGGCGATTGCGCTGCTGGTCGGCTTCTATCTTTGCCGTACGGACACCCGTGACCGTGTTGAAGCGGGTGAATATCGGGATCTGCATACTCACGCCTACGTAGTGTCCGAGGTTGCTCTTGAACTGATCTCTATAAGGGTTCGGTGATATGTTCGACAAACGGGATCCTGTACTTGCATCCAGACTCAGGCTCGGATACCGGCGCGCCTTCGCGATAGCGACGGCCTTATCAGCACTTCTTAACAACGTTTCGTGCTGCCTGACAGATGAAAACCGGGAAACGGCACTATTGAAAATGTCGGTAGCCGATCGGGCTTCTTCCGCCAGCACCGGTTCGGAAATGCTGTCCTGGCTGATCTCGAGTACCGGATCCTGCAATTGCAGCAGCTGGATGAGTTGCAACTTTGCGATCTCCAGCGCCGTTTGTGCCTCTACCCGCTTCTTTTTGTCTGAGGCCAGCGCTGCCTCCAGCTCCGCCTGCTGCGCCGGTGCTGCCGCGCCTTCGGTTACTTTTATCCTGATCTGTTCTACCAGGTTGGCAGCCAGCTGTACCTGATTCCCGGCGACCGTAAGGTTTTCCTTTGCCTGCAGGATCTGCAGGTATACCACCATAATATTTATTTTGATGTCTTTACCGAGCTGATCCCGCTCATATGCCTTTGCTATCGATTCAAGAGACGCCATTCTTACGGCCGCGATATTTGCACCACCGGCAAACAAAGGAACCGATATCCCGGCACTGAAGGTGTTCGATCGCGTGGTTAAGTTCTCATATGAATTGGTGATAGGATTGATGCCGAATCCCCGGTTGTAGTCGTTTGACGCAAATGCCGATACCGACGGCAGGAGCTGTCCCCAGGCCCGGGTTCTCGAGGCATCGGCCAGCTTTACCTCGTTTTCCATCCGTTTAAGTGTCAGATTATGCTCCTCGGCGTAGTGGAGGCACTCATCGAGCGACCATTTTTTCGTTTGGCTGTACGCTCCGGAGGTCATCAACTGTATGCCCAGCGCAAATCCAACAGTTGCCAATCTTCTCTTATTCATATTTTAAAGCCGTTGCGGGATGAGTATTTGCTGATTTCCATGCCTGGAAGCTCACGGTTAGAAGTGTTGTTACCGCGGCAACTATAATGGTTAAGACGTATAACATCCACGGCATTTCGATCTGATAGATAAAGGTGCTGAGCCACTTTCTCAGGATGACATAGGAAGCGATAACGGCCACACCGTTAGCACCGATTACCAGGAACATGAAGTCTCTGTTAAGCAGGCTCAGGATACTTCCGGTAGAACTGCCCAGCAGCTTGCGTACAGCAATTTCTTTTGTTCTCATCTTTACCGTAAAGGCAGCCAGAGCGAAGATGCCCATTAAGGAGATGAAGAACGTGACGAAGCTGAAAGCCTGCATGATGCGGTGGAGGCGGTCGTACTTCTGCATCACTTTGGCGAATGTGTCTGTCAGGAGTCTGTCGCGCACCGGGAAGCCCGTTTCAATTTTAGTCCATTCGTCGATCACTTTTTGCCGTGTTGATGCAAAGTTTTCCGGAGCGATCTTGATCAGCACATACCGGCGCGAAAAATTTGCATTGTCATTGATCCGGTACAGCGCTGCTTTGGGTTGTGTTTCGAAGCCGGGCGCATTGAAGTCCCTGACAACACCGACGATCTTCCATTCAACCCCCCACCGGTTTATTTTTTGCCCTACGGGATCTTTCCACCCCGCTGCTTTGGCTGCCGTTTCGTTGATGATGGCCGCATTCACCGTATCTGCTTTAAAGTGTGCAGGTTCAAAGAATCTGCCGCTTACCAGCTTGATGTCAAGAAGTTTGAAATAATCATAGTCGATGAAGCGGTCGTCTACCATCACCGATTTCTCTTGCTCCAGGTCAGCATTTCCACTTGATCCGCTCGTGTTCCACGGGTAGTTGCTGGAGCGTGTTACCTCCATCACACCATCGATCCGCTTCAGCCGCTGGCGGATGGGTTCAAAGCGGTCCGTAGCCATCTGCATAGTGGCCAAGTTCTGGATATTAATGATCATCACGTTCTCACCATTGAAGCCGAGGTCTTTGTTGCGCATGTAGGTTAACTGAGCGGAGATCACCAGAAAGCAGATCAGAAACGTTCCTGCTATGAAGAACTGCACAATGATCAGCGCTTTTCTCAGCCAGATGCCTTTAGCGCTGCGGTTATAATTACCCTTCAATACCATTGCAGGGTTGAATCCCGACAGGTAGACCGCCGGATATGCACCTGCGAGCACAATTACCACGGCCAGTACTCCCGCTACCTGCAAAAGCAGAAAGCCCAGCGCCCGGTACTGGTATAGTGACAACTCGAGGCCTAACAGCTGATTAAAGGAAGGCAGGAGCAGCTCGACGAGGATCAGTGAAAGGAAAAATGCCATGCCGCACTGCAACAGGGTTTCCATGAAGAACTGCCGGATCAGAGCCGACTTGTAGGATCCCATTACTTTTTTTACGCCGATCTCTTTCGCGCGGCTTCCCGCCTGCGCAATTGCAAGGTTCGTAAAGTTGATGCATGCAATAGCGAGTAGGAAAATCGCCAGTGCAGAAAGTACGTAAAGTGTTTTCTCTTTGGTGTTGCCGTCGAAATATGACGACATATTGATGTTGGTAACCGGTTCCAGTACCGCTTCGTCATATGCCGATCCGTTGTTTTCCTTCAGGATCGCTTTCGCTTCTTCTACGGACAGCAGTCCGTTTTGGGGGATCTTAGCAGTGCCGGCCGACCGGGAAGAACGAGCCCGGCCATCCAGATAAAGCCTGCCGATATTTTCAATGGCTTTAGCAGCGTCAACACCTTCCTTAAGCTTGATGTATGTTGCCCAGTTGTAGTTTCCCCAGTTTTGATCATCAGGGAATTTCCAGCGATAAAAGGCATCAGCTACGATATGCGAAGGGTTTTGCTTGTCATCCCAAACACCGGTAACGATATAGGAATCATTGGGATTGATCTTTACCACTTTGCCGACCGGGTTTTCGCTTTTGAATACTCTCTCAGCTAAGGATTTCGACAGGATAATAGAGTTGGGTTTTGCCAGAGCGGTTTTTGCATCACCCTGAGTCAGCGTGAAGGGGATGGTCTGGAGCAAGGTACTGTCCGTGCCGCGAACGGAGACGTCGTAGAAAAAATCCTGATCATAAATCAGAACTCCGCTACCTCCGTTTATTCGGGCAATACTTTCTACTTCCGAAGACCTTTCAGCTATGGTTTTTGAAAAGATACCTGACTGCCACGGCCATTTCGCCTCTTCATCACCAATAGCCAGGTGTACACCGGCACGATAAACCCGCTTCAACTGGTTGTCCCATTTGTCAAAACTGGTCTCAAAATTAAGGTAAAGGAGGATGACAATGAAGCTCGCCAGTCCTGCAGAAAGACCAAAGATATTGATGAATGTGTATGCTTTGTTCTTTAAAAGGTTTCGCAGCGCGATCTTTAAATTTAACTTGAACATGACAACAGGTTAGATCAGCTCGGTTGCCCGACTTTTGTTTACAGTTTGATTAATTATATGACCGTCTTTAAGATTTACGATCCGGTTGGTAAAGCTGGCATCGTGCGAAGAGTGCGTCACCATTACTATGGTGGTTCCGGCTTCATTCATTTCGCACAGGAGTTCCATAACTTCGTTTCCATGTGAACTGTCCAGGTTTCCGGTAGGCTCATCGGCCAGGATCAGCCGCGGCTGATGTACCAGGGCCCGGGCTACTGCCACCCGCTGCTGCTGTCCGCCGGATAACTGCTGGGGGAGGTGCGAGGCGCGGTGGCCGATGTTCATGCGCTCGATTATTGCATTTACCCGTTGTTTGCGCTCGGCCGACGGCACCTTGTTGTAAATAAGCGGCAGCTCGATGTTCTCGAACACACTGAGCTCATCAATGAGGTTGAAGTTCTGGAAAACAAATCCCATGTTTTTACGGCGGAAATCCGACTGGTCGCGACTGCTCAGTTGCAGAAGCTCCTTGCCAAAAAAGTGGTAAGTTCCTTTCTCTGCCGTATCCAGCAGGCCCATGATGTTTAACAGGGTCGACTTTCCGCAGCCGGATGGACCCATGATCGAGACAAATTCGCCTTCTTTAACAGTCATGTCAATGCCGTTGATGGCGGTCGTTTCGACGTCTTCGGTTTTATAAACCTTGAATAGTTTTTCGATCTGTATCATTATTTCTTTTCTTAGTGTTGATCTATTTGGATTTCTGAATATTGCTGAAACGTGGCGTATGACGAGGTGATAACCCGGTCGCCGGCCTTAAGACCTTCCTGGACCTCGTAGTAGCGGTTATTTTTGCGGCCGAGGCGGATATTCCGCTTTACGGCTTTTCCGCTATCGTCAACCACGAATACCCAGTTGCCGCCGGTTCCCTGATAAAATTGCCCCTGGTTGAGTAAGAGTGCCCGGTGACTGTCAGACAAGGTGATCTTCGCCGGTAAAGAGAGGCCGCGGCGCAGCTCTTCAGGCTGCCGTCCCGCAAACGTAAGCTCTACCTGGAACAGGCCATTGGCGACTTCAGGGACAACCTTTCTGACTATCAGATCATAGGTCTTTCCATTGTATTCACAAGTTCCGGTTTGGTTTTCACGGATGCGGTTAACATAGTATTCGTCAACTCCGGCCTGCAGCTTATACCCCTGCATCACATCGATCTTTCCGAGCATCTCATTTGCCTGGTAAAATTTGCCGAGAACAGGATTAAATGAAGAAAGACTGCCGCTGGCCGGAGCTTTAATGGTCATGTTTTCAATATTCTGGCGGATGATGTTCAGACTTTCATTCATTTGATCCATAGACTGCTCAATTTGCCTCAGCTGGAGATTGCGGCTTTCATTCTCCTGTTTTACTGCCTGGCGCAACACCTGCTGTTTGCTGAGGTAGTAGTTGTATTCGCGGCTGGTTTTACGAAAATCATTTGTTGGAATTACCCCTTTGGCGAACAGATTAGTGTCGATCCGGTATTGTCTTCGGGCCTGGTCCAGATTATATTCCAGTTCGATCATGTCCTCCTGCAGATTGCGCTGATTTTGCTCCAGGTCAAGTTTTACTTTCCGCAATTGGTTGACCTGCTCCGTGATCGCCGTTTGGTTGCCGGTATAGCTCAGGAGCGCGTTAGGATTCGATATCTTTAAGATGGGCTGCCCCGCATGCACCTTTGCACCGTTTTCTACATACATCTGCTCAACGACTCCGCCTTCTGAGGAGCTCACGATCACCGATGTCAGCGGTTCGACACTGGCATCGAGCAATACCACATCCTCAAAATCTCCTTCTGTTACTGTAGAAATGGTGATCTGGTTAGCATCCACACTGGTCATGCTTTTCAGAGATAAGGTAAAAGCGTATAACACAGATGCCACCGTCAGAACAACGCCCAGCGTGATCATTATCGTTTTGTTACTGAATTTCCGCTTCTCTATTTTCTTGTCCATTTAAATTTTGTATTTGGCGGCTATGGGCCAAAGTAATGCCATTTGATTTTTTTTATTCTATATATTTCATTTTCAATTAAGTATGTATTTTTAATAAATCTCTGACTGTTCGAAACCGGACAGTTAATGTTCACGGATGAACGGCAACATGTATCTTTATCGTTAATGGAAAAAAGAGGGACAGTCCTGGTTGTTGATGACGATCAGGATATTTTGCTAAGTGCAAAGCTGCTTTTAAAAAAGACCTTTTCTCAGATCATCACCTGCAACTCGCCAAAGGAACTGAATTCGTTGCTGAGCAGAAACGAGATAGACGTCATTCTGCTGGACATGAACTATCAGAAAGGGGCAGACAATGGCCGCGAAGGCCTGTATTGGCTGGAGCATATCCTTTCAGTTAATCCTGATCATGTGGTGATTCTGATGACCGCATACGGGCATGTAGAACTGGCTGTAAATGCTTTAAAGAAAGGCGCTACCGATTTTATTCTTAAACCATGGGATAATCAAAAGCTTACGGCAACACTCAGTACCGCCTATCAGTTGAACCTATCCAAAAAAGAAGTAAAGAAGCTGGAGAAAACACAGGCGTCGCTTCAGCATGATATCCGGCGGCCGTTTTCTCAGATCATAGGTGATTCTCCTTCTTTGGCGCAGGTTTTAAAACTTGTCGACAAGGTCGCCCCTACAGATGCCAACGTGTTAATACTTGGCGAGAACGGAACCGGGAAACAGGTGATCGCCCACGAGATTCACCAGCGATCATCGAGAAAGGACCACATTTTCATGCATGTTGATCTTGGCGCTCTTCATGCTAACCTGTTCGAAAGTGAACTGTTCGGGCATGCTAAGGGTGCTTTTACCGGTGCGTCTGACAACAAGCCGGGCCGGTTCGAACTGGCAGAAGGCGGAACGATCTTCCTCGATGAAATAGGAAATCTGGACCTGAAGCTCCAAAGCAAGCTATTAAGTGTTTTACAGGAACAAATGGTCAGCCGTGTTGGAGAAACGAGGTCCCGGCTGATTAATGTCCGGGTGATTGCGGCTACCAATATGCCCCTGCATGATATGGTCAGGACCCAGCAATTCAGGCAGGATCTGTTGTACCGGTTAAACACCGTTGAAATTATGCTGCCCCCCCTGCGCAGCCGCGGAGATGACGTGCTGCTACTAGCCCGGCATTTTCTGAACGTATTTACTCAGAAGTATCATAAGCCGGTCCGCTCCATAGCCAGGTCGGCCGAGAGCCTGCTTCTCTCTTATCCGTGGCCGGGAAACATCCGTGAGTTGCAGCATGTGATCGAAAGGGCGGTTATTTTAAGCGAAACAACGGAACTCACATCTGCTGACCTCAATCTGAACGCCGGAAAACTTACCAGTCAGTTCTCAACCGATAGTCTTGACCTGGAGCAGATGGAAGCGGCATTGGTTCAAAAGGCACTTGAAAAGCATAAGGGTAATATTTCTAAAGCCGCGCAGGATCTGGGCCTTACGCGGGCTGCACTTTATCGCCGGATGGAAAAATTCAATATTTAAATGTTTTACCAGCGTTTTACCTTTCGACTTTTTACCCAGATCATCATGCTCAATTTACTGGGCTTGCTTCTGGTCTATCTGGTACGAAATACGACCTACTACATCACCATGGCCGGTGTTTCTCTGCTGTTGTTTTTTTTGGTTTACCGGTTGATTAAGTTCATTGACCAGATCCACTCGGATATAAACAGGTTTATCGCAGCTGTCAAGACCCGCGATCATACCCTGAACTTTCAGCAGAAACAGGCCCGGGGCAGTTTTCCTCAGTTATATAGATCGTTTGACGAGATCCTGAAGGTTCATAAGTCGATCGAACTGGAGCAGGAAAGCCTTTTCCAGTTGTTGAAGACGATCCTTGAACAGGTGGCATCGGGGATCATCGTTGTAACGAGGGATGAACAAAAAGGGAAGGAGATCGTATTTTTCAACCAGGCTGCCCAGAACATGCTGCGGATACCTGCATACCGGTACTGGCATCGTTTGGAGCAGCACCTGCCGGAGTTTGGCCGTTTGGTGAACCGGTTGGAAGAGGGCGGTAAGCAGTTTCTTGAGCTGAGCCTGGGTGAAAGAAAGGTGCAGCTGGCTTTTTCAGTAACCCCACTCCTGTTACAGCAGCAGGCGTACACGATCATTACTTTTCAGAATATCCGGGATGAGATCGAACAGAAGGAGATCGAAGCATGGAACAAGCTCATCCAGGTGATATCACATGAATTGTTAAACTCGATTACGCCCATCAGCTCATTGTCTAATACCCTGCAGGAGATCATGGGCGTTAGTGAAGAGTTAGACAGAGACGCTATCGAAGACATCCGGCTGGCTATCCAGACTATTCATAAGCGTTCGGTTGGCCTGATGGAGTTTGTAAAAGATTATCGCCTGATGGCGGAATTACCGACTCCCGAATTAAAGCCTTATACGATCAGTGAACTGCTGAACCATGTCAGGCGGCTGATGCAGCCGATGGTCAATGCCCGGTCGGTAAAACTGGAGGTTTCTCAGACGTTGTCGAAGACGACGCTGCCGGTTGATCTGAAACTTATAGAACAGGTCCTCATCAACCTGATCACAAACAGTTTGTATGCTCTGGAAGGAACGCCTGAGCCCTGCATAAAGATCAATCATACACTCGAAGACGGAAAGCTGATCGTTCAGGTGTCGGATAACGGTAAAGGAATTCCGGCGGCGGATACTGAAAAGGTCTTTATTCCATTTTATACCACCCGTGAGGGTGGTTCCGGTATAGGATTGACAATAAGCCGAAACATTATGAAACTTCATAAAGGCAGCATCCTGGTAAGATCGGTTGAGGGGAACGGCACGGAGATCAGCCTGGTTTTTCCCTATTCATCAAATTAAAAAAAGCTCCCTATGGGATGGGGAGCTCAAACTAACCAATTATAATAAACCTGAATTGAATAAAGGAAGGAGCTGTAGGGGAAGGGGTCGAACCTTCACGGAGTAGTTGATCTTACCGAAGCAAGGGTTCCCAAATTCTCCGCCACCGAGACAAGGAGGCGTGTCTGCCAATTTCACCACCCTACAGTATTAAGCGTCATTTTGCCGATCGCTTGATACAAATGTAAGGCAACTTGCAAATTGTTGCAAATATCGTAATCATATAATTTTATTTTTATAAATATTTTAATAACATTGTTTTTGTTTTATTAATGTTTAAAAATCCCATGGATAAAAGGCATCAAAATTTAGAAATTGACAATCTGGACGTTCAGATCTTATCTGTGCTGATGCACGATGCAACCATCCCGTATACCGAAATAGCCAAAAAACTGATCGTTTCAGGGGGCACCATCCACGTCCGGATGAAGAAGATGGAAGAAATGGGTATCATTAAAGGATCGAACCTGCTCATAGACCCCCAGAAAGTAGGCTATGATGTTTGTGCTTTCCTGGGGATCTTCCTTGAACGCGGGTCCATCTACAAGGATGCGGTCGGGAAGCTAAAAGAAGTGAAAGAGATCGTAGAGCTTCATTACTGCACCGGCGAATACAGCATGTTTGCCAAGATCATCTGCCGGGATACGAACCACCTGCGCGAGGTTCTTAACGATAAGATCCAGGCCATTGAAGGGATACAGCGAACCGAGACTTTTATCTCGCTCGAAGAAAGCATTAAACGACAGATCGAGCTTGAATAGCCGCGGCGGTTTTCCCTTTAAAAACAAAAAAGCCATCCCGGTGAGGAATGGCTTTTTTCGGTTATAAAAGCTTATTTACTTCTCTGCATACATGACATCTTTCACAGCCTTAATTACCCGCTCTACGCTTGGGATAGCTGCTTTAACAAGTGTTGGTGCATATGGAAGCGGTACATCAGCGCTTGCCACGCGAAGAACCGGAGCATCTAAATAGTCAAATGCATCTTTCTGTACTTTGAACGCAATTTCGGTAGCGATCGAAGCCAGTGGCCATGCTTCTTCAACGATGATCAGGCGGTTGGTTTTCTTAACAGAGTTAATAACGGTATCGTAGTCTATCGGACGGACGGTGCGTAAGTCGATCACTTCAGCGTTCACGCCTTCTTTAGAAAGTTCTTCAACAGCAGGCGTTACTACACGCGGAAGCATTTTGCCGAAAGTCACGATCGTTACATCAGTACCTTCCTTTACCACTTTCGCTTTGCCCAGCTCGATATAATATTCTTCTTCCGGAACAGGTCCTTTGTCGCCATACATCATTTCTGATTCCATGAAGATAACCGGATCCGGATCAATGATCGATTGCTTCAGCAATCCTTTTGCATCATACGGATTTGATGGAACCACTACTTTCAGCCCGGGAGTGTTTGCATACCAGTTCTCAAAGTTCTGCGAGTGCTGCGCCCCTAACTGACCGGCGTTACCGGTTGGGCCACGGAATACCATAGGCATCGGAAACTGGCCGCCGCTCATGGAAAGCATTTTTGCCGCCGAATTGATCACCTGGTCTATCGCAACCAGCGAAAAGTTGAAAGTCATGAACTCAATGATAGGCTTCAAGCCGTTCATTGCCGCTCCAACCCCGATACCTGCAAAGCCAAGTTCAGCAATAGGCGTGTCAATTACTCGTTTGGCTCCAAACTCGTCAAGCATACCCTGACTAACTTTATAGGCACCATTATATTGAGCAACTTCCTCACCCATTAAAAATATTTTCTCGTCTTTACGCATTTCTTCGCTCATTGCTTCGCGAAGCGCTTCTCTGAACTGTATTTCTCTCATCGGATAATTAAATTTCGGACGCAAATATAGCTTTTATATGTTTTATAAGTAAGTTCACAGACCTCTATTTCTGGCACATTTCTTTATATGGACAGAAACCGCAATTTTCTTTTTTTCCCGTTTCAGTAAAAGGAGTATCCCGATCAAAAAGTTCTTCCAGGAGCGTAGAAAGTTTTGCGCGGAAATCGGTTTTCTGCTCTTCCAGGTGTTCGGCCTGCAAAAGCACTTTGCCGCTGCTTCGGCCTCCCGTATAGAAAAGGGTTCCGTCGTCCTTCATTTTCCGGATGATGTAGAGGTTCGGCTCGACATGCTTCAGGCCTTTTACCTGCTCGTAAATGAATGTATAGAACAGGGTTTGCATCAGGGCCTTATTTGGCTTTTTACCGTCACGCTCGAAAACCTCATCAAGTGAGCTGAATTTGACTTCATCCCTCCCGCCTGTTTTGTAATCGACGATACGGGTAGTCCCGTCCTTCACATCGACGCGGTCAATGATCCCGTAAAGTAGAACCTCATGGCGGCTTCCGTTCACGTCAATGGGAAATCGGTATTTGTAATCCTTATTATTTTCCAGTTCGGAGATCCTGAATGGCGCTATGTTCTCATCATGAAGCAAGATCGCTTCGGCATATTCCTCAACGATCCGCAGAACGATGGTCTGCATGCTGTTAGGATGGCGCAGCTGTCCTTTGTTCCCGAACAGGACATGCGACAATGCGGACCTGCAGAGCGAAGGAATATCTTTCCTTTTTGCGCGGATCCTCGTGGCAGTGATATTCGGATCTTCATTCACCAGTTCCTGATAGAACCATTCCATTACCTGGTGAAGTACCGAACCGATCTGATTGGCCTCCAGATTTTCGGCCACCTCTTCAGGCTCTTTGATCTTTGCAACATAACGGAAAAAGAACTGAAGCGAACAGTTCAGGTAGGTGGTAAGGGCGGTGGCGGATATCTTTTCGTCATTCCACTTTCCGGTTGCCTGGAGAAAGCGCTGTAAAGCACTCCACACCTTTCCTGTTTTGGGAATGACCAGATTTTGCCGTGGTTCGATCCGTACGGGCTGGCTTTGCCGGTGGTATTCGAACCGGAAATTGCTTTCAAACTCCAGTTGCCGTAAGAAACGGCTCGGTTCGCCGCTGTTGCTCTCATCCACTAAACTATTGTAGGTCACCGAAACATCGGCCGGGCGCTGCAGAAGGCGATAGAAAAGATAGGCGGAAATAGCATCCTGGTTCTCAAGCACCGGCAGGCCGTAAGCCCGTCGGATGCTGTCGGGTATAAAACTAGGCGAAACGCTTAGTTTGGGTATGGTTCCCTCATTAACGCCCAGAATGATCACTTTTTCAAAATCCAGGCAGCGGCTCTCCAATAACCCCATGACCTGTATGCCTCTGAGGGGTTCGCCTTCCAGAGGAACCGACAGGCCCTGCAGGGTTTTTCGTATAAGCGCCAGAACGAAGGTTAACGGTAAATTTACGGCATATTCGGCGAGGCCGTCATAGAGCAGATTAAGGTTCTTGCTTACCGCCATCAGCAGGTTGGCTTCCAGCTGTTGCAGCCGGCCGTTTTTCTGACGCTGCTCGAGTACGGCAGTCAGCAGAACATACAGCGCATCGATACACTGCAAACCGTCATGCTTTACCGTGAAGAAGTTCGGCGCAAGTGCCGACGAGAACAATAGCTCTGGCAGGGGGACTTCCAGCCACTGATTATCGAGCATCCGCTTCTGTAAGATGTCCCGCTCCCTTTCCGTGACCCCTGACAGGGGGTGCGACAGGAATGCCTGCACATCCCGGTAGTTGATCGTGCCCTTATTTTCTTTATGTACCTGCTCCTGCACGTGAAGCCACAACTCGATCAGTCCGAAAACCGTCGATTGTGCCAGCGGGTAGCCCATTGTGACGTTGACCTTGCCTGCTTCAGGAGCGATCGTTTGCAATACCGGGACCAGCAACGTCTCGTCAGCAATAATAATGGCCGTTTGCTCCGGGTCATCACTGCGCAGGAATTCCTCCGGCCGGATAAACTCATTGATAGCTTTTGCCTGTGACGTATAGCCCTGCGTTTCGATCACCCGGATCTGCGTCTGGCGGTCTTTGATCCGCGCGGGAGACGCTCCCAGCGCGTTCTGCAGATCAGTTTTCGTTAAGTTTCGCCGGAGGAATAATCCCGCTTCCTGAAGTTCATCGTCGGTGTAATAGGTATCAGTATCGAAATAAAACAACGCCCTGCCTTCGTCCTGCCACTTCTTAAATAACCGGCTTTCGCATTTGTTGAGGGCATTGAAGCCCACAAATACCAGTTTCGTGTACGGATCGGTAAAGTTCGGTGATGCTGCATTTCCGGTTGCCAGCTGACGGTACAGGTGGGCCGTGGTGCTCGTTCCAAGTGACGTTAACTGTTCGTGAAACGCTTTATATAACTTAGGCATCCGCTTCCACAGGTCGATGAACTTCTGCTGATGTTCCTGTTGTTTCTCCTCTGAGAACGAGCCCCAGAACTGTTCCAGGAACTTATGCTGCTCGGCGCTGAAGTGCGGGAACTGCTTTGCTATCACAGCGATGTCTTCGAGCTCACAAAAAAGCTCATCGGGGTCCACCAGATCGTAATCGATCTGGGCAAAATCGTTGAGAATGATCTCAGCGACCGGATAGAACTGATCGGGGGTAAAGGCGGTTTTACCTTCCGCTTTCAGCAGCTTATTGAACTCCTGGTGAAGAATAAAGAACTGCCGGATCTGGTCGGCAACAAGTTTGTCCGACGACCTGGCAAAGAATTCGCCTACGGTAAAGAAAGCGGGGCTCCATGATGATCTCCCTGCCGTTTCGCCCAGATGTTTCTTCAGAAACAAAACCGGACGTTTATTATTGAAAACGATAGCCACATCTTTCAGACCATCACCAAACCGTGCGGTCAGATCAGTTGCGACTTCATGTAAGAATGATCTCATATTATTATATTTTATCCTGGCGTTTGATCCGGAACCCGCCCCGGTTTATTTTGGTTATGAAATAACACCTTCGGCGAGTCCTTGGGCGTTCAGCATGACTCAACCTGTTAAACGGCCTTCAGCTCCTTCAAATAACCGTAATACAAATAAGCTTCGATATTTTTATACCCCATTTCCTGTAACAGATCGCGGTATTCTTTCACCTGTTTGTAATGCTGCGGTTTCGGCTCACCGGTAAATTTAAAGTCGATGATCAACACCTGCTCATCCCCTATCAGTACCTTATCCGGGCGATAGCTCTCGCCCGTACTGCTAATGATGGTCCGTTCGTTGAAAGAAGTGTACGGCTTGTCTAATAAAGCACGAAGAGCCGGTTGAAGCAGCACGCTCTCCGCCAGCTGAAGGATCTCATTTTCTTCCGCTTTCCTGAACCATCCTTCCGTTTGCATCTGCCTGACAACTGCAGACAATCCGTTAATGTCGTTTACCCTGGCCAGCACCTCATGAAGGATGATGCCCCGGCGCTGCGAGCTGTTGCCGCTCAACAGATCGATCTGCTCCCACACTTTCTTATCCGTGAGGGCCTCATTCAAGCGGTTAGACAGCGGATAGGACCTGAAGCACCAGCTATGGCCGGTGTGTTTTTCGTTCTCAGGAGACTTTTTTTCCTTCTTTTCAACCGCCGCAACGATCGCCAGTTCATCATTTTCGAAGGTGGTGTTCAGTTCTGAAACATACGACGCCAATGGGAACCTGATAAGATCTCCGGCCATCGTGAACTGGTTGTCCTTGCCAGGGGCCTGTCCCGGAGCCGTGATATACAAGTGCTTTTTTGTCCGCGTGGTAGCAACATACAGCATATTGAGGGCATCCATATAATTAAAAAGAAGCTCTTCAAAATATGCCGTGCCAAATGCCGACTGGCCAAGGCTCTTTTTATAGTGTACCGGAAGGCTGTTCAGCATGGCATAAGGCGTTTCGCCGGTGTTTACCCAGAAAATGCTGTTCGACATTCCGTCCAGGTTCCAGCTGCAGAACGGTATCATCACAACATCAAAAGCAAGTCCCTTGGACTTGTGAATGGTCATGACCTGCACCGCATCGCTTCTTTCAGAGGCAGGCAGCGCTTTCCTTAGTCCCTCTTCCTCCCACCAGTGCAGGAAACTGCTGCTCCCACGCTCGCCCTGTCTTGCAAAGCTGCTCACCATGTCGCGGAATGCAAGCAGATAAGGGAAGTGGAGAGCTATTTTATCAAGCTGATAGGCCCCTATCAGCTGTTCGATCAGTTCCGGCAAGGGCAGCTGCTGCCAGTTATCCCAGCCGGCGCATAGCAGTTCCGGCAAATAGCCTTTCAGATCTTTAACGTCGGCGGCATTCAGTTTCAGCCAGAGCTCAGGATCAACGGTCTTCTGGTGTTGCTGCGAATAGAAATGAATGCATGTCGCTTTATACAGTGCCGACTGGTCGCGCTTCCCGACCATCGCGTAAAGCGTATTGAGCAGGAGGCGGACGGCCGAGTTATTGGCGATCAATAAGGCTTCGCCGGAAAGTACTTCGTAAGGTTTTTCACGTCCCTGCTGGTCCTGCATCAGGTATTCTATCACATCCCGGGCTTCTCCGTTGGTCCTTACAAGGATACAGATCTGGCCCGCTTCATATGTGCCGTTACTTATCCAGTCATTGAGCGTTTCCGCCAGCCGGCTTAATGCTTCTTCCTTATATTCCGATCCGCGTGTGCGGTTATCCTTAACACGAACGTAATTCACCTGAACGGAACCGCCGCCGGGCGTTGTTGGCGCTTTATGCTGATAGCTCTGCTCATAAGCGCCGGTAATGATCCGGTCGTAACCCTGCGTCTGCCACCAGGTGTCAAAAAACTCCTGGCCGCCGTCTTCCACCACCTTGTTATTCAGGTGCGATTGCAGAAAGACCGGCGCGTGTTTAAACAGGAAGTTGTTAAAATCTATAATATTGGCTGCACTGCGGTAGTTCTCCTTCAGATTATCATCGAAAACCTGTGTCTCGCCGATGTTTTGCTTTGCGCGACTATGCAGAATACGCCAGTCGCCGTTGCGCCACCGGTAGATCGACTGCTTGACATCGCCCACAATGAGGTGATCGATCAGCTTTCCGCTGGCCTCGGCTATGGCATTTCTGAGCAGCGGCAAAAAGTTATCCCATTGGAACGAAGAGGTGTCCTGAAATTCGTCGAACAGGAAGTGCCGGTAACGGCTGCCCATCTTTTCCCATACAAAGGAGGGGTTGCTGTCTTCCTCACCGGTGATGCCCTTTAAGAGGTTCTGAGCATCGCTGATCAGCAAGCTTTGATTTTCCTGGCGATATTCCTTTAATAAGCCGGCCATCTCCTGCATCAGGCGCAGATAATATAGGTTGGCGCTGATGGCTTTAGCCATCTGATAGTTCGGTACCTGCTCCTTGTAAAAGTCGATCAGTTCGTTGAGAACGGGATTCAGCCGATCGTATAAAATAGAGACGTTGGCGCTTAAACCACCTTTCTGCCATTCGTCCGGTTCGTCGACGACTTTCGCAAGACTTGCGACCTTTGAGTAATCGCCATCCAGAATTTTCGCGATACAGGCGAGGGGTGATCTTGACTTGCCTTTAAGCTCGTCCAATGAAACACCCGAATGCCGTAATATATCCGAGGCAGTCTTGGCGCCGCTGTTCAAGGTCGATTCAAAATATTCGATCTGCTGTTTGGTAACATGCTGCAGATCGGTGAACAGAGCAGCCGGATCGAAAGCTTTCAGCGCATTTTCAAAAGGCTGGTATCGCTCCTTGAAGATCTCACCGGCCAGGTTGAGCAGCGTTTCATGGTAGTTCCAGCTTTTGTTGTCGCGCACCCGCTCAAGTGCCAGGTTGATGATCCACTGCAACAGCTCCGGATTACGGTCTAGCTGGCTGTTCAGTTTCGATGCCAGTTCCTGTTTCACCTTTTCGGTGTTCATCTCGAGTTTGTAGCCGTTATCCAACCCCAGCTCAAACGAAAAGCTGCGGATCACCTTTTGAACAAACCCATCGATGGTATTGACTGCAAAGCGGCTGTAATCATGCAGGATACGACGGTATATACCGTGAGCCTGTTCTTGTAACCGGGTTTCATCAAGATGAGGGTGTGCCTGCAAAATGATCTGCCGGAAGGTTTTTACGTCCTCATGCCCCAGTGCCAGCCCTTTCAACACTTCCAGAATGCGGCTCTTCATCTCTTCCGTTGCCTTGTTGGTGAACGTCACGGCAAGGATCTCCCGGTATTTCGTTTCGCCGGAAAACAACAACGTGAGGTAGTGTGCCGTGAGGCTGAACGTTTTACCCGAACCGGCTGAGGCTTGCAGGATCTTGATGGGTTTTTGAAGCATGGAAGAATAACTCATATAAACTCGAAAACGCGCCCGAATGGCGGCAAAGTAATATAGATAAAGCGATTGGAGTTAAAAATATAAAAGCCACAAAAAAAGCCGGCAAAAAACCGGCTCTCTTGTCATATAAAATACCGCTAATTCAGTCCGTCACCATTCTTAAAGAACGCATTGATGGTTACCGGCAGTTTACCGGTTGCTTTAATTTCACCTTTGATCACTTTAAACGCGGAGAACTGCAGTTGTTCGCTGTTCTGATAATTGACCAGAAGCGTTTTAGCCTGCTCGATGCCCGGCAATCCGGCGATGGTATATGGATTCGCAAAAACGCTGATGATCGAATTCATTTTTGCCAGTTGCGGAATCAGGAGTTTCACATCATTGCTATAATCTAAAGTGCCTCCCGGGCGTTTGCGGGTATCGAACACGCCAACGATGATCTGTTCGTACTGCTCCAGATCGTTCAGCAGCCTTTCAATATCCGCGGGAGCCGCCTTTTTGTCGATCAGAAACGGCAATGAGTTAGTGAAATGCGTTTGGAGGTGCGTTTGGAATGGCATGATCTGAGGTGTTCCGATCGCTACCAGTGCAGTTTTCTTGCTGCGGTCAAAACCGGAGATCAGCGAATCGCTGTTCAGGACGGTAACGGCTGCATCGGCTAACTGCTGATTTAGTACCCGGGCTTCCGGACGGCTCAGGTCTGAAAGTATATTGGCCGACGACACGCTCTCAAGGTCGTTTAAGCCTGTCCAGTATTTGGCGGCCAGTACCTTTTTAACGCTCGCGTTTATTCTGTCCCAGCTCAGGCGTTTTTGCCGAATGGCTTTCCTGATCTTTTTGACTGCAAGTTTTGAGTTCTCGGATAGTTCAAGAACGTCCATTCCCGCTTCAAGTCCGCGGATCTCTGCTTCACCATCCTTGAAATATTTCGTCACGCCCTTCATATCCATAGCGTCCGAAAAGATCAGCCCTTTATAATTCAGATCGTTTCTGAGGATATCCGTAACGATCGGCTTCGACAAGGTAGAGGGAAGCTTTGGTGTCGGATCCAGGGCAGGAATATTCATATGGGCGATCATGATGCCGGAAGCGCCTTCCGCGATCACTTCTTTGAACGGATACATTTCCAGGGAATCAAGCCGTTCGCGGGTGAACTTCAGCTGTGGAAGATCGTAGTGCGAATCGACATCCGTATCGCCGTGGCCCGGAAAGTGCTTGAGCGTAACCAGCACGCCCTCGTCGTGAAGGCCTTTCATGTATGCTGCTCCCTTTTCGGCAACTTTATATTTATTATCGCCGAATGACCGGTAATTGATGACCGGATTTTTAGGATTGTTGTTCACGTCCATCACCGGGGCGAAGTTTACCTGCATGCCCAGACGCTTAAAATCTTTAGCTATCTGACGCCCCATCTCATAGATCAGTTTATTGTCCTGAATAGCACCCAGGGTCATCTGGTATGGGTACGACATCGTGCTGTCTAATCGCATGCCTAGCCCCCATTCGGCATCCATGGCAACCAATAACGGCGTTTTTGCCAATTCCTGATACTGGTTGGTCACAGCGGCTTGTCTTCCCGGGCCTCCCTGAAAGAATACTACGCCGCCCAGTTTTTCTTTTTTGATCACGCGACCGACAGAGTCGGCATACTTCTGACCAAGGTTGGTGTGCGCCCGAACCATAAAGAGCTGAGCAATGCGTTGCCGGCGGTTCAGTTTTTTAAATACAGAATCAACCCAGGCGTTTTCTTCCTGTAGAGTTTCTATAAAAGGTTTTTGAGTTTGTGCCCCGGCAGAAAATCCTGCGGCCACAAGCAAGAGCGAA
Source organism: Sphingobacteriaceae bacterium (assembly GCA_036405495.1). GTDB lineage: Bacteria > Bacteroidota > Bacteroidia > Sphingobacteriales > Sphingobacteriaceae > DASWTL01. The sequence continues at coordinate 29,423 of DASWXL010000002.1, forward strand.
AGAATTACGCCGCTTTTTGCCTTCATTTTCATGTAATACTAGCTTAGGTGAATTAGGAACCGCCAAATATAGGTCATTTTAAATTTTGATCTGCAGAATAGTTCGGGGATTTAAATCGCAAACAGGATGATATGCCGCAGATTTGACAAAAGGAGATAAGTGGCATGGTTTTTCGGCATACCTGTATAGAAGCTTATACCGCTGAAGAGCGGACAAAAAACCGACCTGAGCCAGAGAATATCACAAGCCAGAGATCCCGCCGGCAAAATACCGGCGGGATCTTATTTTGTCATACAACCCCTTAGGGCTGTGGCTGCGGTACGGTAGTGGTATCAATAACGGAAGTATCCATGATTCCGGTGTCATTGGTCATGGTATCCATCAGGATATTAGAATCCGTAACGATTGAAGTATCGGTATTGTCGGTTCCGTTTTGGTTGGATCCACCGCAAGCGGTAACAGCTAATACGGCCGGTAATAGAAATACTAAGTGATTTTTCATAGGTGTTCTTGGAAAACTTACATGGAATCACGCATGCCGGTAT
>DASWXL010000003.1:0-44349 GCA_036405495.1 Sphingobacteriaceae bacterium
ATAGCCGAAAACAAGTTCAAGATCACCAACTTCTTCAATGCCGCCGCGATAACTGACGCTGCGGAAGTCGGCACTTTTCAGTTGTGCGCGGTTAATGCAAAGATTGGTGCGAATGGTTTGTCCGCCAATTTCAGTCTCAACGTTCCGGATCACCAGATCATAAAGCGAGCGGTGATTTTGCGGAATTTCCTCATAAGCCCGGATATCTTCGCTTGCGTACGACCGATCAGCTATAGCTTCGAAAGCATTCAATAATGCATAGAAGTTCATCTTGCGGATATACTGTTTTTCCGGGTCTCCCGGATATCCTCCCGATTCAATGAGGATGGTTGAAACGCCAAGTCGCTGGATATTATCGCCAAACGCCCGCGGCTCAAAGTCGTCGTTGTATTTGGCAACACGGCCGGGTATGTGCTTTTGCAGCAAGCTGTTCATCCCAACAATAACCTGCATAGCTCTCTTGCGGACGTCGTTCATATCTTTTTCATAGTTAAAAGCGGGAGCCAGGAACGAGATGGTGGCTGTTTTATCCGTGGGGCCGGCGTTGTAGTACATGCTCTGATCGTGAAGGTTAAAACCGAAATCAGGTTTCAGCTCTTGAGCCAGTTTCAGCAAGATCCGGCCTTCGGGAGTTACCTGCGCCCGGGCATCGCGGTTAACGTCGATATCCAAAGCGTTTCGCCGCTTCCACACCTGAGCACCATCGGGGTTGAGCATGGGCACGAAGTGAAGCTCCAGGTTATCGAGCAGGTATTTTCTCAACTCATTGTGTTCATCGTTAGCTGCGAAGAAATTGAAAAGGTCGAACAACGCCATGGTAGCGGTTGATTCGTCGCCATGCATCTGCGACCACAGGAGAACCTTCGTTTTCCCTGTCCCCAGGATAAGATGGTTGATGCTGCGCCCCTGAGCGGAGGTTCCGATGGCCTCGTGCCTGAACACCCCGGAACCGGCATGCTTTTTAATCAAAGGCATAATATCGCTGTGTTTAAAAAAGCGATCTTTGATTACAGGCTCGCGATACTTTTCATAGTTGTTCAGGACGGCAATGGCCGCCTGGGTTTCACCAGGCTGTACGGTGTAACCCCGGCACGGAAAGACAAACGTCAGGGCAAAAGCCGAAATCAGGAGTAATTTCTTCATCATTAGTAGTTTAGTTTGCGGTTTTGGGTTAAATGTAGAAAAAAGAATCGTTTGGTCATGTCTCACGCGGTACTCAAAACCATCGGGCTTCCTGAAGCCTTATATAGAAAAAAGCTAAGATGAACGTCGACCAGAATAAAAAGAATGCCATCTCCTTTTATGATCTGGCTTTCAACCGTGGCAAGCCAAAAGAGGCCGTTGCTGCGTTCGTGGGTGATCATTACACACAGCACAATCCACACCTGGGTGATGGGAAGTCAGCGTTTATTCATTACTTCAACCAGATGGCGAAGGATTATCCGCGAAAACGGGTGGAGTTTAAAAAAGTAATCGGTGAGGGTCATTTTGTGGTATTACACTGCCATCAGCACTGGCCCGGTGATCAGGATTACGCCTCGGTTGACATTTTTCGCTTTGATGAGGACGGCAAAATAGTAGAACATTGGGACGTCCTGCAGGTTATCACGGAAAGTTCCGAGAATAGTAACCCGATGTTTTGAAGCGTTCATCCCCAGGTGGTATCTGCACGAAATTCGATTGCTTCGCCGGAATGTCTTGCCTTCACCGGTTGCATTAACTTTCGGTCATTTCTGCCGTCTTCGGTCGGGTTTGGTTCGATCCTTCGTTCAGACTTTGCATTAAAAAGTCAAAGAGGTTTACGTCAGAAGGGATGTGCAGCTTTTTCCTTAGCCTGTATCTGCTAACTTCCACGGCCCTGATAGTAATACTCATGAGTTGTGCTATCTCTTTGGAAGAAAGATTCATCTTAAGATAAGCGCAAAGCTTCAGCTCATTCGGGGTGAGGCCCGGGAAGCGGTTTTTCAGGAGGGAAAGGAAGTTAGAGTGTACATGATCAAAGTGGATCGAAAACTGGTCCCAGTCCGCATCGCTTCTTTCCACCTCGTTCAGCAAGCGGAAGATCTGTTTAAAATCGGCCGAATTGTTGGCGGCATTGGGCATTTTTTCCAGGTTCGACACGACTTCTTTTATTTTTGCCAGCACTTTACCTCGTTGAACAAGATGCATTGTTGTGCTCGCCAGTTCTTTGTTCTTGTAATTTACATCGGCTTCCAGTTTTTCGTTTTTGAGCTTTACGATCTCGTTCTCGTTTCTTTCCAGTTCAAGCTGATGCAGGTATTTTAGTTTTTCCTGTGCTTTCAGATGCCTTCTTTGCTGCCATTTCACTATCAGATGGATCGATCCTGCCAGTAATAAAAAGTAAATGAAATAACTGAGGTTAGTCTGATACCAGGCAGGCAAAACCTGAAACGAATAAGAGACCGGCTTCGATTCATTACCTAAGTTGTTCCGGGCTTTTACCATAAAAGTATATTTGCCTGCGGGAAGGTTGGTGTAGTCCTTTTCACTTTTTTCAGACCAGGCCGACCAGCTGTTATCAAAACCGGTAAGCTGATAGCTGAACTCAATGTTGTTTTGTTGTTCAAACAGTGTGGAAGAATACTCGAAATGAACAGAATTGTAATTGTTACCAAGCTTCTGAACCGATCTTTGATCCTGAGTGAAAGCGGGCCGGTTGTTTGATAGAAAATAGCCGCCAAATATCACTGAATCGGTTTTTCCAGACGCCTTTACCTGTCCGAGCAGTACAGTAAGCTTATTGATATTCTGGTTGTATTTCTGATAATTAAGATGAAATACCCCTTTTGTGGCGCCAATGAAAATGTTGTTTTCGTCTACCGGATAGATCGTCTCGAAGCCGCCCACAACTTTCGACGATAGCTCCGGAAAGTACACGACAGAGTAGGATCGTTCGCCTTTCGGTTGGTTGAAATCAATTATGCCGACCTCTTTATTGGCAGTAATAAACCAGATATTCCCGGAAGGATCTTCTTTCAGATATTGAATGGGGATGTCCTGTAATGGTTCGTAATATTGCGGAGACCTTATGAAGTTATTGTTTTCAGCGTTATACTCGTAAATGCCTTTTTCGGTTGCTACGAGGATGCGGTTCTTAATTCGGAAAAGATAATTGTAGAGTGTTGAAGGAAGTCCGTCTTTCCGCGTGAACAAACGGGTTTGGGTGATACGCTGGTTTCCTGCCGCGAGTTTGATCTTATAGATGCCGTGGTATGGATGCGATGCCCAAACCGAATTAGAAGAGGCATCATAATACATAAAGCGCAGCGGGTCGTTCACGCCCTGAATTGGGCCGCTGTTCACGAACGTGCCATCGTTATAGGTGATGTGCTGCAGCCCTGTATACGTTCCGGCAATGATGCTTTTCGATGGAAAGAAGTCAGATACCGCGTTGAAGAGCCATGTACCTGGGTTAGAAAAGATCTGTTGCGCGGAATTGTCTTTTATGACAAATGTACCATCTTCATGTGCAAGCAGGAGATTGTTATTGATCTCTTCAAGGCCCCAAACCTGCCCTTTGGTTTTTTTTACTTCCGAAAAATAACCGGGTGACAGACTGATGTCATCTTTAACAGGTGACAGAACGGATGAATGAAACAGGCCGTTCGATGTTCCGATATAAAGCCTTTTATTGAAGATCCGGATGGCATAGCTCGTCACTTGTTTATTATTGTCGGGATAGATCTGCTTTATTGCGCTGTTGATGGCCATGAAATCAATTCCGTCATCCAGGCCCAGCCAGAGATTTTTATTCTGGTCAATAAATACACTACGGATATTATTCTTCTGAAGTCCTTCAGGAAACGAATATTTCTGAACCAGATTGCCGTTTTTGTCGATAATTAAAACCCCAGCCGAAGTCGTGCCGAGCGCATACCAGTCCTTGTTAACTGAAACGGCACAGTAGATGCGATCATTGAATAATGTCAGATCTTCTGAGGTGGTTTTGCGAACTAACGTGGAATTCTTAAGCAGGAAAAGACCATGTTTTAGTGTGGTAACAAGATAGGTATCGTCGCTGTAGTGCAGTATGGAGCTTATGGATATAGTTTGCAGTATAGGATCCTGGCATATAGGCTTCCAGACGCCGTTGGTATAAGTGAATAGTCCTTTCTTTCTCTCTTGTGCATACAGCCGATCTTTTGCCTTCCCCAAAAAGACCCATTCCTGCTCCGGTTTGATGATTTTCAGTACGCCGTCTTTAAGATGAAGGATCTTGCTTAAGGCTCTGAAAAAAACCTGTCCCTTGACAATGCTGATATTCCAGATGTCGGCAAACTGCCGTTCATTTTCTGCGATTTGTCCTTTTAGAGAATGATACAAAAGTTTACCGCTGCCATCGGGGAAGAAATATCCTATTTCGTCCTGGCCTCCAACGTATATTCTTCCGTTCGGGTCGATTTCTAACGACCTGACAACCGTTTTATTTGGTAAGGGATACAGCTTCCAGAACTTTCCGTTAAAAGTGAGGAGACCTTCATTGTTGCCGAAGTACATGATGCCCTGCGCGTCCTGCCCCGAGTCCCAGTTTTGTGTTCCAGCCCGGTAAGCCAGATTGCTGTAATTGATGATCTGAGGCGTGCCGATCTGATTTTGAGCGGAAACATCTGTCAACAAAAAAGCAAAAAGAATAAATATGCAAAGCTGTTTCATTCCCCTTTGGTAAGTAAAAGATATTGCCGTTTCAGGCGGTTTATAATGGTTTTCTGAATGTTAAATATAGAAATTATTGTTACAAGTGCCTGATGTCGTGTAGTATTTATGTTGCGGCTTATTGGCAGTTTGAAGGGCTGTTTTTACAGCCTTGTATAGGTTATGTAGTACCCTTTAAGATACGAGAGTAGTATATTGCGGTTACTTTTGAAGTGTGTTACCATCCCAAAAAGTAACCTAACTAACCAAATCAATCAATAACTAAAATTAACTTTTATGAAAGGAATGTTTACGCTGATTCTCTTCATTTCCTGTGTGGTTTTCGGTCCCGTTGTTTCCCGGGCCCAGGACATGCTGGTAAGTGGAAAAGTAACTTCTAAGGCGGACGGTTTACCATTACCCGGGGTTACCGTTACCGTTGAAGGCACAACGACGGGTACCAGTACCGACGCGTCCGGCAGCTTCTCGATCCGGATTCCGAAGCCGGGATCCGTACTTGTGTTCAAACAGATCGGAATGGTTACCCAAATCTTTACTGTGACAAAGCAAGATCCAATTATTATCTCACTGACAGAAAGCAACAACACATTAAGTGAAGTGGTAGTAATTGGTTACGGAACTCAGAAAAGAAGTGTGGTAACCGGTGCAACTTCTGGTGTCAGTGCTGCAGCTATTGAAAACCAGCAGATCGGGCGGATCGAGCAGGCGCTTCAAGGTCGGGCTTCGGGATTGACTATCGCATCAAGCTCGGGCGCTCCCGGAGCGTCGGCTACAGTAAGAGTTCGGGGTACTACTACCATAGGGAACAGTGATCCGCTATACGTGGTAGATGGAGTTGTGGTCGACGTAGGTGGTATAGATTACCTGAACCAAAATGATATTGAGTCTATAGAGGTACTTAAGGATGCTGCGTCGGCTGCAATTTACGGCGCCAGGGCGGCGAGTGGCGTTATCCTGGTCACTACAAAAAGAGGCAAGTCCGGCAGTATGCGCGTGAATTATTCCGGCTACTTTGGAACTCAGTCGCCGATCAGGAGATTGGATATGCTGAATGCAACAGAGTATGCGACCTTAAGAAATGAAGCTGCGGTTGCCGGCGGAGGAGGTATCGTTTATTCTGATCCGCAATCATTTGGCGAAGGTACAAACTGGCAGGATGCATTATTTAACGACAATGCCGGAATTCAGAACCATGAGCTAAGCCTTAGCGGTGGTAACGATAAATCCACTTATTATTCGTCTTTTGGTTACTTTAATCAAGAGGGTATAATAGCCACTGAGATCTCTAATTATAAGCGATATAACATTCGCTTGAACTCTACTCATAAGATCAAGGACTGGTTGAATGTTGGTCAGAACCTGGGCTACTCAAGGATAAAAAGCCAGGGCGGATTGGGTACCAATACCGAGTTTGGCGGACCGTTGAGCTCGGTTATCAATCTTGATCCGATAACACCGATCATTGTTACTGATCCGGCTGTTGCCAGTAGTGCACCATACAGCACCCAGCGTGTAGTAAGAGATGCGAACGGTAATCCTTACGGTATTTCGCAGGCTGTGGCGCAGGAAATGACCAACCCATTTGCATATATCCAAACCCGTCTGGGAAACTACGGATGGTCTGACAATATCGTTGGAAACGTGTATGCGGAGGTCGAGCCCGTCAAGGGTTTAAAGCTGCGGTCAACCGTAGGAGCAAAGCTGGCTTACTGGGGCGGGGAAAGCTTCACGCCGTTATATTACCTGAACCCTGCGCAGCAAAGCACGCAGACCGCATTTAACCGTGACAGGAACCAGGCATTAAACTGGAACATTGAAAACACGGCATCCTATTCAAAACTTATTGGCCGGCATAATTTCACAGTCCTGGCCGGTCAGGGTGCTTACAGGGACAACAATTCAAGCGGATTGAATATTTCCTTTACTAATATCGCTGCGAGCACTTTCGAAGAAGCTTCGTTTAACCTGAAGGTTCCGACTGCAAACCGGACCACCGATGCTTATGAAGGTATAAATCACACTGTAAGCTCGCTGTTTGGCCGTGTAACCTACGACTTCGATGAGAAATATCTGTTTACCGGTATTATGCGGCGTGACGGGTCATCAAGGTTCGGCAGCAACAACAAATTCGGTTATTTCCCTTCCGCTTCCGTAGGCTGGGTGCCTTCGCGCGAAAGTTTCTGGCCCGAGAATAAAGCCGTAAATAACCTGAAGATAAGAGCTTCTTACGGTATAGTAGGAAATGATAATCTGGGAGATTTCCGCTACATATCAACAGTTGGAGCAAACCGCAACTATGTATTCGGATATGATAATTATTACATCGGTTACAGTCCGGATGCTCCGGCGAATCCGGACCTTCGATGGGAAGAAACCAGCCAGTTGAACGTTGGTGTCGACGCTATTCTTTTCAACGACTTTAATTTGACTGTTGACTGGTACAATAAGAAAACGACCGGCATTCTACAAACGATCGCCCTGCCAGGATATGTCGGATCAACAGGGTCACCATGGGGCAACGTTGCTGACATGGAAAACCGGGGTGTTGAATTTGAACTCGGATACAGAAAGCAGATCGGCGATCTCAGGCTGAATTTGAATAGTAACCTTTCATTCCTGCAGAATGAAGTTACCTATCTGGGTGAAGGTAAAGCGTTCCTGGATGGAGGCGCTACAGTTCAAAATAGCACTTATCCTATTACAAGAACTGCCGTCGGTCAGGCCATAGGCTCATTCTACGGCTTTAAAACCAATGGTATCTTCCAAAACCAGGCTGAGATCAATGCATATACCGGAACGAATGGGTTAATTCAGCCCAATGCCAGGCCGGGTGATTTCAGATGGGTGGACATGAACAGCGACGGCAAGATCGATCAGGCTGACCGGACATTCATCGGTGATCCAACTCCGAACGTGACGTATGGTTTCACGCTGAACGCGAATTATAAGAGTTTCGATCTTTTAGTTTTTGGTCAGGGAGTTTCAGGAAACCAGATCTTTCAGGGCGTTAGAAGGTTAGATATTCCGAATGCGAACTGGCAATCACGAGCGCTGACGCGCTGGTCCGGAGAGGGGACGTCCAACACATATCCGCGGCTAACAACCTCTGATGCTAACAATAATTTTTCAAATCCTTCAGATTTCTTTCTCGAGGATGGTGATTATTTCCGGATCAAGACCCTGCAGATCGGATTTACTTTGCCAAATAGTTTTGTGAGCAAGGCGGGGTTGAACCGCGCCCGCATCTATGTGAGCAGCAATAACCTGTTAACCTTCACTAAATACACAGGCTTCGACCCTGAAATCGGTACAGGAGGCAGCTACGGTATCGACCGGGGTATATATCCCCAGTCGCGTTCATTCTTATTAGGTGTTAATGTCGGGCTATAATTTAAGGATTACAATTATGAAAAAATTTAATATAAGAACCATTGGGGTGATAGCAGCAGGTTTACTGGTGGTCGCCGCATGTAAAAAAGATTTCCTGGAGGTTGATCCTAAGGGAACCTTATTGGAATCAACGTATTATCAAAACGCAGATCAGGCATTCGCAGGCCTCGTGGCCGCTTATGATCCAATGGGATTTGAAACGGTCAATACCTATCATAACTTCGGCGCTTTGAACAGTGCATCAGACGATCATGTTGCAGGCGGCGGCGGATCTGCTGATATGGAAACGTGGCAGGTTTGGAGTAATTACACCCTTGACCCGGCGAAAGGCCCTCAAGGCGATTACTGGAATAGAAATTTTACCGGCGTTGCTCGTGCGAATGTACTGTTAGAAAAGGTGTCGGCCGGTATACCCGGGCTTGATCAGGCAACTACCAGCCGGTATATCGCAGAAGCTAAATTTCTTCGTGCCTATTACTACTTCGATCTTGTACGGCTATTTAAAAATGTGCCCCTGTTCACAAAGCCCGTATCTACCGAAGAAATTTACAATGTGACGCAGGCGTCGCCTGATGATGTATATGCTCAGGTGGAGAAAGACCTGAATGAGGCAATTCCTGATCTTCCGATTACTGTTCCGGGAAGTACTGAAGGTGGCCGGGCCACTCAGGGAACGGCGAAGGCGCTATTGGGCAAGGTTTTACTGTATCAAAAGAAATGGGGCCCGGCTGCTCTGCAGTTCGCTGAAGTAAATGGAACCCCTGGCGGTACAAGCAAATACGGCTACAAGCTGCTTACAAACTTTGCAGACATCTTTAAGCCCACAAACAAGTTCCACAGCGAGTCTATTCTTGAGATCGTCAAAACCACTCAGGCCAACTCTGACTGGGGTGCGTGGGGAAGATTTGAAGGAAACGTTGCCGTGACCATGTTTGGTCCGCGTGCCTATTCCGGACCTGTTTATGTTTCCGGCTGGAGCTTTAATCCGTTTCTCCCGGAGTTTATCGGCATCATGAAGAAAGATCCTCGCTATCCTTATACGGTGGCTGATATTGACAGTCTGGAAAAGGCAGGTAAGGCAACTTACGAAAAGGGGTATATGAATACCGGCTACTTTATCGAAAAATTTGCCCCTAAAGTTGAATACCGGTCAACCGGCGGCGGCGTTCCTGAACTGAACTGGCCCAATGATTACATCGAGATCCGCCTGGCCGATACTTATTTAATGGAAGCCGAGGCTCTTGTTCAGGATAACGGTGATATGGGCCGTGCTGCTGCATTGTTAAATGCGGTGCGTGCCAGGGTAGGGTTGAACCCGGTTGACGCAACGCTGGAAAATATCTATCTGGAGCGTCGTCTCGAACTTGCTTCTGAAGGTCACCGCTGGTACGACCTGGTGCGGACCGGAAGGGCGGGAACTGTTTTACAAGCGAGAGGCTTTGTGGTCGGAAAGCATGAAATCCTGCCAATTCCTCTATCTGAGCTAAATAACACTAAACTGGTTCAAAATCCTGGATATTAAATCAACGCATATGAAATCAATTTTAAATATTTCAAGGTTTTATTTTTTGCTGGCTGCCGTAGCGGGCTCGGTGCTTGCATCCTGCTCACCTGAAGAGTTCAACGGCACTCTGGGGCCGGTCCCGACTGCTGACATGGTGAAGTTTACGGCAACTCCCAATGCTTCGAATCCTAATATTGTCACATTTAAGAACGAAACGCCGGGCACTATTACCGCTGTGTGGGATCTCGGTAACGGTAATACTGGTGATGGCGGACAGGTTGAAGGCTCCTATCCCGTGGAGGGTACTTATACCGTTAAGTTAACGGTATTTACAAAGGGAGGCTATGCGACCAATACGCAAACCATCAACATCGCAGAGACCAATGTGTCGATGCTTAACCGCGAAGATTACAACCTGCTAACCGGTGGTGCTTCCGCTGCAAATGGTAAGACGTGGCGTATTGAGGGTGAGGCAAAAGGTCACATGGGTGTGGGGCCTGCCGATGCGGCGAATCCCGACTGGTGGTCCGCTGGTGCCAATGAAAAAGCAAGCGAAGGCTTGTATGATGACCGCGTGACATTCAATCTGAACGGGTTTAAATTCACAAACAATAATAACGGTAATACCTTTGCCAATTTTGAATTTGTTACTGATCTCGGCGCACCTGCCGCTACCAGTGATGTGACTGTGCCTTACACTCCTTCAGCAAACTCAACATGGAGTATTCTGGAAGAAGGAGGCAAAAAATACCTGGTATTGTCAAACGGCGGCTTCATCGGATACTATACCGGTGCTACACGTTATGAGATCCTGCTGCTTACAGCTGATGAACTGTACATAAAAGGTAACTCCAAGAAGCCTTCCGATGCCTGGTGGCAACGCCTGGTACGCGAGGACTTCGTCCGGCCGGTAGTTCCCAAGCCGGTGAAGGCAGAAGATATCTTCGACAACTTTGATCAGGATGGTAACGTGACCTGGAAAAAGGAGGCGCTTACACTCAATGAGAGTTATGATAACCCGCTTCCGCTTCCGATCAATACATCGGCAAAAGCGGCGTTATATGTAAAACAGGAAGGCTCCGGCTTTATGTTCGCGAACATGTTTGCAGACTTCAATTACAAATTTGATCTGACCACCCGAAACAAATTCCGCCTTAAGGTTTATATTCCGGGTTCTAATGACTTTACAACGGCTGCAGGAGAATCATGGGCCAATCCCCGGTTGCTGAAGCAGGTTTCTGTTAAGCTTCAGGATGGAACAGCGGCACAGCCATGGGTCAATCAGGTGGAAGTAAAGCAGGAGGTTACCCAGCTGGATCGATGGGTTGAATTAACCTTTGACTTTAGCGGCGCTGTGAGCCGAAAGGATCTCGACAGAATTGTGATCCAAATCGGCGGCGAAGGAAACCACATTGCCGGCTTGTTCTATCTGGACGATTTCGAGCTATTATAAACTTCAGGTAAGCCGGAGTATTCCGGCTTACTTAACCTTGATGATACATCTTTTTCCATGATCAAATTCAAATACAACATGCTTTATCATACACTTGCTTTTTTGCTATTGATGTACTCCTGCAGCGATAAGGATTCGCCGGGAGGGTCCATACCGCCGCCGGTAGCAGTGCCGCCGGCCGATAAAGGGTGGGTATTTGAAGCGACGCCGTACTGGTATGATGAATTTGATTACACCGGTCTGCCGAATGCGGCTAAATGGGGTTATGACATCGGCGGTGACGGCTGGGGCAACAATGAGCTTCAATACTATACTAACAGCATCAGTAACGCGAGTGTAGGAAATGGGGTTTTGACGATAACTGCCAGAAAGGAAAATAGCAATGGCAGGGAATACACTTCCGCAAGGCTGGTTTCTAAAGGCAAGGGGGATTTTCTATACGGCAGGGTGGAGGTGAAAGCGAAGCTGCCAAGCGGAAAAGGCACCTGGCCGGCCATTTGGATGCTGCCTACGGATTGGGCGTATGGAGGGTGGCCTAAGTCAGGAGAGATCGACATTATGGAGCATGTAGGCTATGATCAGGATAGGGTGCATGTGACCGTTCATACAGACGCATATAATCATAGTAAGGGAACGCAGAAAGGAACTAATAAGGTCGTCGCCGGCGCGAGCACGGATTTTCACGTTTATCGTGTTGACTGGACGCCATATTCTATAAAAGGGTTCATTGACGGCGAACAAATGTTCCAATTTATAAATGAAGGTAAAGGGTCGTCGGTCTGGCCGTTTGACAAGCGGTTTCACATCTTATTAAACATCGCCTTTGGTGGCAACTGGGGCGGAGCGCAAGGTGTAGATCCTTCGGTGTTGCCTCAAAAGATGGAGGTGGATTATGTCAGGGTTTACAAGATGATCGACAAATAGTTTTTGGTATGTATTTAATGAGCTTTGCGCAGGGACGAATATTCATCCTTGTGCTCGTTTTTTTGCTGGTCGCCGGCTGTAAAAAGAAGACCAGCGGTGGCCATAATCCGATACAGGAACCACCTGAGCAGGAACCGGTGAAAAGTGATGTGTTGTTTTATCTCACTGAAGCGAACCAGTTCTCATTGTTTAAAAAACAAAATGTCAGCCTGATATTCTCTTCGTCCGCCAATCAGTTTCCAACGATTGAAGTAAATGAAAGTAAAACGTATCAGGCTATTGACGGATTTGGGTATACGCTAACCGGGGGAAGTGCAACATTGATCAATGCGATGAGTGAAACGGCAAAAACCTCGCTGTTGAAAGAGCTGTTTCTGGCTGATGAAAATAATATCGGCGTAAGTTACCTGCGCATAAGTGTCGGTGCTTCCGACCTGAGTGCAGTGCCCTTCACTTATGATGATATGTCTTCCGGTGAAACCGATATTACGCTGAAAAATTTTACACTTGACCGGGAACGCGCGGACCTTATTCCGGTGTTGAAGCGGATCATAGCTTTATATCCCGAAATAAAAATAATGGCTTCGCCGTGGACAGCCCCGCCATGGATGAAAACTAACAACAGTTTCGTGGGGGGCAAACTGAAACCGGAATACTATAGCGTTTATGCCGGGTATCTGGTGAGATATATTCAGGAGATGAAGGACGAGGGGATCACTATTGATGCCATAACCCCGCAAAATGAGCCTCTTCATGATGGCAATAATCCCAGCATGGTGATGCTTGCAACGGAACAGGCTGACTTCATCAAAAATCATTTAGGACCAGCGTTCGAAGCGGCGAGTATCAAAACTAAGATCATAATATATGATCATAACGCGGGCAATCCGGAATACCCGATATCCATATTGAACGATCCACAGGCCAAAAAGTATATCAATGGTTCTGCTTTTCATTTATACGGTGGCAACATTAGCGCATTAAGCTCTGTTCGCAATGCCCATCCGGATAAAGGAATATATTTTACTGAGCAGTGGGTGGGCGGACCGAGCAATTTTGCCGGCGATTTACAGTGGCATGTTAGCAATCTTATTATCGGAGCGACACGGAACTGGAGTCGTAATGTTCTGGAGTGGAACCTGGCTGCGGATCCGAATTACAAGCCTCACACAAACGGCGGATGTACAAATTGCCTCGGAGCACTAACTATTAGTTCTTCATCCGTGACGCGGAATGTAGCTTACTATATTATTGCACATGCTGCCAAATTTGTTCGTCCCGGCTCCAGCAGAATAGAATCCAATAATCATGCAACACTCCAGAATGTCGCTTTTAAAACGCCCGACGGCAAAAAGGTGCTTGTGGTGCTGAATGCCGGCAGCACCGCTCAAACTTTTAATATAAAAAATAATGGAAGATCGGTTACCTCAACGCTGTCAGGCGGAGCTGTTGGCACCTACGTTTGGTAAACTGAGGCTATCGTCATTTAACTCAATACAATGAATGGTTTAAAGTCAATTTTTTTAAAAACTATATGGTTCCCGTCTTTGCTGGCCTTCTCTCTGGCCGGAAATGCACAAGGTTTTTTAGACGTAAAGGGAAAGTATATTGTAAATGAAAAAGGTGAGAAAGTAATTCTAAGGGGTATGGGTCTGGGAGGGTGGATGTTGCAGGAGGGATACATGCTTAGAATTCAGAATGAGGGCCAGCAACATCGCATCAGGGCCAGAATTGAAGGGGTTATTGGGAAAGACAGAACTGACGATTTTTATGAAGCCTGGTTAACTAATCATACCCGCAAAGCGGATATCGATTCGATGAAGGCCTGGGGTTTTAATTCTGTAAGGCTCCCTATGCATTATAATCTGTACACGCTGCCCATCGAACAAGAGCCGGTAAAAGGCCGGAATACATGGCTTGAGCGGGGATTTATAATGACAGATAGTTTGCTCTCATGGTGTAAAGCAAACCAGATGTATCTTATTCTGGATCTGCATGCCGCACCGGGCGGACAAGGAAACGACTTCAACATATCAGACCGGGATCCCGGTAAGCCTTCATTGTGGGATAGCGAAGCGAACAGATCTAAGATGATCGCCCTGTGGCGAAAACTTGCTGAGCGATACGCTGACGAACCCTGGATCGGGGCTTACGATATCATCAATGAACCTAACTGGGGGTTCACTGATCCGGCGGATAAAAACGGCTTAAAAGAACCTGATAATATTCCGCTGAAGAAATTGCTAACAGATGTTACCCGCGCCATCCGGGAAGTAGACAAAAAGCATATCATCATTATTGAAGGGAATGGCTGGGGGAATAATTACAATGGCATTTTACCTACGTGGGATGACAAGATGGTGGTTAGTTTCCACAAATACTGGAACTTTAACGACCAGGCATCGATCCGGCAGTTTCTTGATATACGCGACAGATACAATGTTCCGATCTGGCTGGGTGAAACCGGTGAAAATTCGAATACCTGGTTCACGCAGGCAATCACCTTAATGGAACAGAATGAGATCGGCTGGTGTTGGTGGCCCTTGAAAAAAATGGGGTTCAATAATCCGCTGGAGATCAGAGTGACCGACGGTTATCAGCAGCTGCTGAACTATTGGGCAGGAAAGGGTACAAAGCCCGCTGCGGATGAAGGCTTCAATGCCCTGATGCAAATTGCACGAAACACCCGGATAGAGAACTGCATTGTTCATCGCGACGTAATCGATGCCATGTTCAGGCAGGTGCATACGTCCGAAACCCTCCCGTTTAAAAGGCATAAGGTGAATGCTGTTATTTCGGCCGCCGATTACGATCTCGGAAGGAATAATGTGGCTTATTTTGATACGGATACCGCAGAACATTATATCTCTACAGGCACTGAACGCACGGGCTGGAACCAGGGCCGCAGTTATCGGAACGATGGAGTGGATATTGCAAAGGAGAGTTCGGCCGGAAGCTATTATATAACGAAGGTTGAAGACGGGGAATGGCTTAACTACACGGTGTTTGGAGATTCCAAAGGATTGTACACCCTGAACCTTCAGGTGGCTTCTGAAGACGGCGGGCAGAAACTCTCGGTCACAGTGAACGATGCCATATCAACCAGGCATATCGAGATCCCCAAAACCGGCGGGTCAGAAACCTGGCAAATGGTAGAGGTCAAAGATGTTGCCTTGGAAAAGGGGGCCAACAAGATCCGGATCTATATGGAAAAAGGAGGCTTCAACTTCAAGTCTTTCCTGCTGAGATAGCGCGATACTATGCACAGATACTTCCGCCTGTTTCTGATCTTTTTTGTCCTTTTCGCATTGGTTATATCGCTGTCGCAGTGTGAAATGGTTATGAGCGAAGAGGCCGGCATAAGAGGAGCTCGGTATGCTGATCCGGAGACCTGCATGCAATGCCATCGGAACGTATCAGCCTCGTTCGATAAAACGGGACATTTTCATACCTCATCGGTTGTCGAAAGTGCCGCAGACGTGATGGTTTCAAAGGGTCATGATACATTTCAGCTTAATGAAGATATCCGGATAGTGTTGGAAGCCCGGGGTGGGGTAATGTACCAGGTGGCGTATGAGCGGGGAAAAGAAATCAACGCACAGCCATTCAACGTTTCGTTTGGCTCGGGCGAAAAAGCCCAGACGTACGCTTACTGGGATGATAGGCGGCTTTTTCAACTTCCCCTAACCTATTACAAGGCCGTTAATGGCTGGACGAACAGCCCCGGTTTTCCGATCGATCGTATTGATTACAGCCGGGCCATTGTCAGCCGGTGTTTTGAATGCCACAGTTCCTTTGCGGCCACTAAGATCGTGAAAACGGGCACCCTGTCTGTTACCGAACAAGTTGTGAAGGAGGCAATACTGTTTGGTATCGATTGCCAGCGGTGCCACGGACCTGCAGCCGCTCATGTCGATTTTCACCAAGAGCATCCGGAAGAGAAGGATGCACGCGAAATTGTTCGTATCAAAAATCTTTCACGGCAGCAGAGAGTCGATATGTGCGCTGTCTGTCATTCGGGAAATGATCAGCTAACACAGAAATCTACTTTTTCATTCAAGCCCGGCGATACACTGTCACATTACTACTACCCAGCATTTGGCAATGCGGGAACCACAGAACCGGATGTTCATGGAAAACAATATCAGATGCTGATGGCCAGTGCGTGTTATATAAAAAGTGACATGGATTGTTCGTCCTGTCACAATGTTCACCTTAACGAACAAAACAGCAGGGCCACTTTTGTCCAACGGTGTCTGAACTGCCACAATACCGGGATGCATCCTGATGCTCTTAAGCTTGGGGCGGCATTGAAGGAACGATGCATCGATTGCCATATGCCGGTGCAGCAATCTAAGCTCATCACCTTTCAGGTGGCGGGCAAAGCCGGTAAAATGCCATATCAGCTGCGGAGTCACCGGGTCGGTGTTTATCCTGATGAATCTAAAAAAATTAAAGCCTATATCAGTTCTTTCTAACTCTTAAATCGTACCCAACACATGAAAAGAAGTCTTTTGAGCCTGTATGCCATTGCACTTTGGGCTGTTCCCTCCACGCCGTATGCCCAGACACCAAAACTGAATTCAAAAACAGAAGCGCTGTTTGCAAAGATGACCATTGAAGAAAAGGTAGGCCAAATGGCTCAGGTCACCCTTGATGTGATCGGAAAAGGTGAGAACAGGTTTTCCAGTTTCGAGCCGTTGGTGCCCGATACTGCTGAACTCAACAAAGCTGTTGTAAAATACAAACTAGGCTCCATTTTGAATACAGCAAACAATCGGGCGAGAACGCCGCAGGCCTGGAATCAACTGATCGGTCAGATCCAGGATGCTGCAATTAATAAGACCCGGTTAGGCATACCGGTGATCTTCGGTATAGATGCAGTTCATGGAACGACCTACACGGCCGGAGCGACCATGTTTCCCCAACAGATAAACCAGGCGGCGGCCCGTAACCGTGCCCTCGTTCGGAAAGGCGCTGAAATTACGGCATATGAAACCCGCGCAAGCTCCATTCCGTGGAATTTTTCTCCGGTACTCGACCTTGGAGCCGATCCGCGTTTTTCACGCCAGTTTGAGACTTTTGGTGAAGACCCGTACCTGATCTCCGAATTAGGAAAGGAAATGATAAAGGGTTATGAGGGTGAAGATATTTCGCATCCCGAAAAGGTGGCCACATCGTTGAAGCATTTTCTCGGTTATATGGTTCCGGCGTCCGGCAAGGACCGCACGCCTGTCTATTTATCCGAGCAGGCGTTGCGGGAGTATCATCTTCCGGCTTTCAAAGCAGCAATTGATGCCGGAGCGCATACCGTTATGATCAATTCCGGGATCATCAACAACATTCCTGTTCATGCTAATTATGAGATTCTCACGAAGCTGTTGAAGGAAGAGCTGGGCTTTAAAGGACTGGTGATAACTGACTGGGGAGATATTGAAAACCTTTTTACGCGCGACCGCATTGCCAGGGATCATAAGCAAGCAATTGAACTGGCCATCAATGCCGGCATTGACATGTCAATGGTGGCATATAATTATGAGGTATTCTGTGATAACCTTATCGCGCTCGTGAAAGAAGGCAGGGTTAAAGAAAGTCGCCTCAATGATGCGGTACGTAGAATTCTATGGGTAAAGCAGGAACTGGGATTATTCGAGCGGCCGGTTACCGACATAAGTGCCTACCCGAAATTCGGGAGCGATGAATTCAGGCGCGCCGCCTTTGAGTCTGCCGCTGAGTCGATCACTCTTTTGAAGAATGAAAAAAGTGTACTGCCATTTACGAAAGGCAAAAAAATCCTGGTGACTGGTCCAAATTCACATTCTATGCGGACTTTGAATGGTGGCTGGACATACTCATGGCAGGGGGAAAAAGTCGAGGAGTTCGCATCGGCATACCATACTATTCTGGAAGCGTTACAAAAGGAGGCGGGTGTTGATAACGTCATCCATATGCCGGGTGTGAGTTATAAGATGGATGGCAAGTACTACGAAGAGTTCGCTGATAGGTTTGACGAGACTGTGGCTGCGGCCCGCGAGGTGGATGCTATTGTTCTGTGTATCGGTGAAAACTCATACACTGAAACTCCCGGTAACCTTAATGACCTGTATCTTTCGGATCTGCAGACTGAACTGGCCCTGCGGTTGTCTGCGACCGGAAAACCGGTAGTAGTGGTGCTTAATGAAGGCCGTCCACGGATCATCAGCAAGTTTGCTGACAAAGTTCAGGCGATCGTGCAGGTTTACCTTCCGGGTAATTACGGCGGCGATGCACTTGCTGATATCCTTTTCGGTGACGTTAACCCATCCGGAAAGTTGCCATACACCTATCCGCAATTCCCGAATTCAATGATCAGCTACATACATAAGCCATCTGAGGAACGCGAAACAGTTGAAGGGGTTTACAACTACAGCGCAGACTTTAACCCCCAGTTTACGTTTGGCCATGGACTAAGCTATACCACGTTTACCTATAGTAATCTGGAATTGAGCAAACCCGAATTGGCCGGGTCGGAAAGATTATCGGTTTCGGTAGACGTCGCTAATACGGGTAATAGAGAGGGTAAAGAAGTTGTTGAACTGTATACCAGTGATCTTTTTGCAACGATAACACCTGATGTGAAGCGTCTGAGGAGGTTTGAAAAGATCAGCTTAAAACCGGGCGAAAAGCGAACGGTTACTTTTAGCCTCACAAAAGATGATCTTTCATTTATCGGGCTGAACGGAAATCCTGTTGTGGAAAGTGGCGAGTTCAAAATTCTGATAGGCAACCAGTCAAAGAATTTTATTTACACCAGGTAGCCGCAGAATTGTAATGAAGGTTATGAAGTCCATATCAGGTTCACAATTCTAACGGACCTGATATGGACTTTATCTTTAAGGAGTTAACATTAATTCTTCATCCTGCGCTGTTCGTCTTCAACTCCTGTTGCACGACGTCGGGCGGGCTTAATTTCATTCTTGCCGAAGCGGTAGGTGAGCGTGACCTTACCAACCCGGGTTTCATGCTTTTGCACCAGGTTATATGTAAGGCCCTCGTAAGCACTTGAGATCTTTTGCTCGCGGGTGTTAAAAATATCGGTAACACCGAGCTTAACATTTGCCTTTTTGTTCAGGAACGATTTGCTCAATCCCAGGTCGATCCCGTACTGCGCCTCGATCTTTAGTGTTCCATATTCTAAAGGCGACTGATAATTGCCGCTGACCTCGGCGGTAAAGCTATTGTTAATGATGAACGTGTGCTGGCTGTTGAACTGGTAACCTACTTTACCGGTGTTCACTTCCTTACCTCTGAGGTTTGGAGATCGCATGCCGAGGTAAAATACCACCAGATTATTGCTGGAGTTCCACCATTTGGCAAAAGTGGCCGGTGCATTTGCGCTAAAGCTGTAATTGATCTGCTTGTTTAAATTTTCCCTTGTTTGGAACAGTGCCTTGCGGGTGGTATCAGGGAGCAGCACTTCGGCGATCACATCGCGGGTCAGGCTGTGCCCGAGACCAAACATATATCTCTTCTTATAGGTGTAGCTGAGTTCATAGTTGTTGGTGTACTGTGGATTCAAGAATGGGTTTCCCTGGTTGTACGTGTATTGATCAAGGAAGAACTCGAACGGGTTCAACGCATCATAGCTCGGCCGATCAATACGTCGGCTGTAAGAGATACCCAGATCGTGGTCTTTCGAAATTGCCCGGTTAATGAATACGCTCGGAAACAAGTCGAAATAGCTGCGATCAACCTCTTTGCCTGTCGTGATCAGGTTTCCGTTCGAGTTGGTTTGTTCAGCCCGTAAACCAGCCTGGATGCTTGTTTTATTGAACTGCTTATTCAAGCTCAGATAAGCTGCATTTACGTTCTCATTATATACAAAGTGATTGCTTCGGCGCGCGTCATTCAGCCAGTTGCCATTCTGCAATTGTTCAAATTTAAAGTCATTGTCGGTCTCTACCCAGCTGCTTTTCAGTCCGGCTTCCAGTTTCATCGATTTGGTGAGCGGTTTCGAATAGTCTATCTTAAAGGCTTTGATGTCGATAGCGGAAGGAGTGCCATTCCGTATAATATCGGAAGGCCTGAGCACGCTGCCGTCATGATCAAAAAAACTGTTGTCATATGCCATGCGGTCGTTGCCGCTGTAATCGGAATAATCAAGATCAACAGACAATTCCTGGCCGGCACTATCAAGCACCACTTTGTAATTCAGGTTATAGGACAGGTTCCGGTATTTGTTCCTGCCATCATTGATCGCTACGATCGACGAGTCTTTCTGGCCGAACGACGGTCCAATGCTGGTTCTGTTGTCATAAAGTTCACGACCGGAATTTATATAACCGTTCACCATGAATCCCAGCGTGTTCTTTTTGTTCAAAAAGACGTCTACTCCCGCCTTGAAGTTATTGTAATCGGTATTGCGCAGCGATGAACCGGTTTGTCCAAAATACGTGTCGAGCTCTTTTCCGGCATTGATGCGGTTGATGACCATGTCTTGTCCGCGCTTATTGAACGAGTAATTGTAGTTTCCAAAGACATTGATCTTATTATTCCGGTGATTTAACGTTACTCCGGCATTTGTCCGGTGATTTTCGCCTAACCCGGCACCTGCAGTTAACGTACCGTTGGTGCCGCCGTTCCTGCTTTTTTTAGTTTTTATATTAATTATTCCTGAGTTCCCACTTGCGTCGTAGCGTGCTGATGGATTGGTGATCAGTTCGATACTTTCTATCTGGGTACTTGGCATCCCTTTAAGCATGTTTGCCACATCGGCATTGCTCATATAAGTTTGTTTGCCGTCAAGCATAACTAAAACCCCTTGCTTGCCCTGCATGGCGATATTATCATTCTGATCGACTGTTACCCCAGGGGCCTTTTGTAAGACTTCCAAGGCGGTTGAACCTGCAGCGACGCTGCTGTTCTCGACATTCATCACCAGGCGGTCAGCTTTCCGTTCAACAAACGGACGGGTTGAAGTTATGGTAACTTCTTTCAGCGTTTTACTGGCTATCTTCAGTTGGAGATCGCCAACCTGTACGGCCTTATTCTGCTCGTCAATTGAAAAAGGCTTGCTTGTCGCCTTCGTATAGCTCACCATCGCTGCAGTGATCTTATAAGATCCCTTAGCCAGATTTTCAAAGGTATATTTTCCCGAAAGATCGGTCATTGCAGTTTTCACCAGGGATGAATCCTTTGCATTTAGCAGGATCACGGTAGCAAAATCCAGCGGTTTATTTTGTTCGTCAAGTACTGTGCCTGTCACCTTGCTTCCCGCAAGTTTTGCTTGCGCTCGGGCATTTCCGGCGGACAGAAAAATGAACGCCATCAGGCAAATAAAGTAAGTAATATTCGTTCTCATAACATTTTCGATTAAGACAGAAAGGCAGCACGTCTGCTGCTTTTCCGGAATTATGACGATCAGACCACGGATTGGTTACAAGGAAAAATTAATTAGGCCTACTCGGGTGTATCATCCTTCTGATCGAGAGTTTTTTAGGTAAAACTTTTCCAAAGGCTGGATACTTCTTATTAGAGGCGGCGGGCAGGAAGAAGAGCGTTAAATGACAGGAATGAAAAACTTTGGGATAATAGCAGGCACCGCATTGCTAAGTGCGGCGGTCGCAATCGGTGCCTACCGGGTAATCGATAATGAAGGTGACCATGATCGCGGGGTATTAGATCAGACGCAGGACGTGTACTTTACCAGTAATCCCACATCAGCAGGTACGCCGCTGCCAGACTTTAATTTTGTGGGCGCTGCCGCTGCGGCTACTCCCGGCGTTGTCCATATCCGTACAACTTACAATTCCGGCGGCGGCTCGCAAAGTCCATGGAGTGAGTTCTTTGGCATCCCACAGGGTAATATGCCATCCAGAGGGTCAGGATCGGGCGTTATTATCACCGGCGACGGCTACATTGCTACCAATAATCATGTGGTGGAAGATGCGTCTCAGATTGAAGTGGTACTTCCAAATAAACGCACTTTCAAAGCTAAACTGGTAGGGCGGGATCCCAACACGGATCTGGCCCTGGTCAAAATAGAGGGTAAAGACCTTCCGGTAGTAAAGATCGGAAACTCGGATAACGTCCAGATCGGCGAATGGGTGCTGGCGATAGGGTATCCGTTCTCTTTGAACACCACCGTAACTGCCGGTATCATCAGCGCAAAAGGAAGGAGTATCGGAATTCTTGACGAAACACAACAGCAGGGTGGCGTTCAAACCAGCACGGCCATCGAATCTTTCATTCAAACGGATGCCGCCATAAATCCCGGAAACAGCGGGGGCGCCCTGGTTAATTCCAATGGCGAGCTTATTGGTATAAATGCCGCCATTGCTTCACAAACCGGAAGTTATGCCGGTTATGGCTTTGCTATTCCCGCTAATCTGGCCAAAAAAATACTGGAGGATCTGATCAAGTTCGGAACTGTTAAACGCGCTTATCTGGGCGTTACGTTTCCGGCACCTGCGGCTGAAGAGCAGTTTCTCCGTGAACGCGGAATTAATCCTGGTTCCGTAAGAGGTGTTTACATTACGGGAATTCAGAGCAACAGTGCTGCCGCTGCTGCCGGTCTGAAAGCAGGTGATATCATTCAAAGTATTGATGGGGTGAAGGTCGCTTCGTCAGCGGAGTTTTCTGAACGGATCGGCCGGCATCGGCCGGGCGACAAGGTGGAGCTGACCTATTTGCGTGCAAATAAAACGCAAACCGTTAATGTGACACTCAAAGGTGGCAGTGATACCCGATTAGCTGATAACAGCAGCAACGCCGTCGAGGAGGCATTCAATAAACTAGGAGCGAAGTTTCAGCCTGCGAGTGCGAACCTGAAACAGCGCCTTCGCGTTTCTGCGGGTGTTGTGGTGACAGATGTAGTTGATGGCGGCTTCTTTGACTATATCGGACTTCCCGAAGGGACTGTCATTACCAGCATGGGCGGTATGCCGGTCAACAGTGAGAACGATATAAAACAAGCGCTGGGTCGGGCAAGAAGTGGGGTTATACGTGTTAACGCCGTCATACCGGATGGATCCCGGCTGATCTTCAACCTTTCGTTCGGTGCATAAAAGAGTACTGCCAACAGTGGCAGTACTCTACTCGCGAGCCGTCTGAAATTTTTTACCTGTTAGTTGTGAGTTGCAGGAGCGCTTCCGGTTCATTTGTGGTTATAAACTCGACGTCCTGTTCCAATAACCATTCCATTACTTCCCTGTCGTTAACTGTCCAGGCGTTCACGGTCAGGTTCAGTTTTTTGGCTTCTTGTATCCATCTCTTATTTTTCTGAAATACCGAGTAATGATAATCCAGTCCCCAGAGTTTGCCGGCCGAAATCTCCTGCGGCGATTTGTCACCGTTTAGGTAGGCAACTCTGGCATAAGGATCCAGGCGTGTCAATTCCTGACAGGCATCATAGCTGAAGCTGATATAGTCGACCCAGGCCTGAGCTTTTAGCTTTCTGACCAGTTTTACGACTTCCCTTGTAATGGTTAACATGTGTTCTTTGCCCGAAACCGTTGGTTTGATCTCCAGGATGAGTTTAGTTTTATTCTGGTTCAACCCCGTTTTAATATAGGCTTCCAGAGTTGGGAGGCTTTCCCCGTTAGATAATGTGATCCCGGCTAAATCCTCCGATGGCGTCTTTTCTATTACCACACCCTGTACGTCTGCATCATGGTTCACAAACAGGACCGAATCGGCCGACATGCGTACATCGAATTCGCTTCCTTCGCATCCGAGATCGATGGCGTACTTCAAAGCAGTAAGCGAGTTTTCGGTTGTTTCCGTGTTTTTCCAGGCTCCGCGATGAGCAACGACCCTGTTGCGGATGAACTGGTTATTAACGAGCCGGAAGCTGTCTTTTATTTTTCCGGCGTTGGTTTCCACCTCGATCTCTATCTCATACGATTGTATCCCCGCCTTATTAAAAGCCGGTTGGATGTAAAGCTGATTGGTGTTTGAAATGTTGAAGGCTTTTGCATGCTGCCCTTTCAACGTTACTTTCTTAATAGGGCTTGCCGGCGAAACGGCGATCGAACCTACCTCATTCTTCCCATGAGAAAAGGTGTACTTGCTTAATACGATTGAGTGGGTGGTTTGTCCGTAAACCATCAACATGCTGTTATTCAACAGTGTGAATAACAGCATGTATTTTATTGTTTTTGATAACTTCATAATTCTGTGCGTTTAAACTTAGCACTTTTGAGTAAACATTGCCAAATGGGTCGATGGCGCTTACTGTTATTTCTTTAACATTGGCAGACAACCTCACAAAAAATAAATGGTCTGTGCGGTTAGGTTCTACCCACGAACGTTTCGCTGGCTTTTCCGGCCCATTGAACGTCTCAACTGCCAAAGGATCATTGGCTGTGCGCTGCTCCGGTGCACCCATTGATGTGCCGTCAGCAAACCATTCTACCTTCCAGTTGCGGTCATAATGAGCGTGCAATGAGGGGCATTCCGCTTGCGTCGGTGACAGTACCGGTAATCCTGGATTCCTGGGCCAGGGCGACGCTAATGTGTAAAACAACGAAAAAGCGAGCGTAATGCCCGCTTCAACGACAATTTGGTAATATTTTGGTTTACAGCGTTAAGTTTAAATTTCGCCTCGAAGCTAGACCAGTTGTATTAATGGAATACTAGGGGAAGGTTAAACTAGTTGAGGCACATTTTTACGCACGGAGCCTGAACAGCTGTTGTCAGATGTTATGAGAAGGTCAATCTTTACGTACCGGTACTGCCTGCATCTTTCTTTTGGCCGACCGGGCTTTTACAGCTGCAATGACGGGTGGAAGCGTAGCCAGTACCGTGATGGCCACCACGGCAACGGAGAAGTTTTCTTTAACTACAGCAATGTTACCGAACAGGTATCCAAGGGACAGGAAAAATACGATCCAGATCACTGCTCCTACAACGTTATAAAGTGTAAACAAGGGCAGCCGCATGCGCCCTACACCCGCGACAAACGGTACGAATGTGCGCAGTACGGGGAAAAAGCGACTGAAGATCACCGCTTTTCCACCGTGCTTCTGGAAAAATTCCTTGGTGGTCTCGTAATATTCCAACTTAAGTATCTTGTTGGTTGGTTTAAATACTCTCGTGCCCAAAAAACTGCCAATTGTATAATTCGTGGCGTTACCTAATATAGCTCCTATGGTTAAAATGACTGCGAGCAGATAGATGTCCAAACCTGTGCCCCCCGCTGCGATCAAAGCGCCTGCCGCGAACAAAAGCGGGTCGCCCGGTAAGAAGGGTGTCACCACCAATCCGGTTTCGGCAAAGATGATCAGAAATAAGATGAGGTATGTCCAAACCTGATAAGATTGAATGATCTCATTCAGATGCTGGTCGATATGAAGAAAGAGGTCTAATGCTTCAGTTATGAATTCCATAGTTAAAATTTGCGCAAAAATAGAAGTATTAACTTAACGGGGATAAAAATCTTTGCCCGTCGGGGTCATTAACCGATTAAGTTCCCGGTTATTGCTATCAGAGACAGAAAATGATAATAATGTTACAACACACCCTACAGATCTTCTCGTGAAGCGTGGTACAACTCATACCAATCCTGGCGGTCGAGATTAATGTTAAATGCATTGACGATATTCCTGATACGTTGTTCATCGGTAGTTCCGATAAGTGGGAGTGCACCTAATTTTACAAGCCAGGCTACCGCAACTGACTCGATATCGCAGTGGTGTTTTTCAGCTGTTTCGTCAAGCTTTTCCCGCACCTTCACAGGGAGGTACTCAGTTCCGTTAGCAATCCTTCCGGCAGCCAGCGGAGCTGAGGCCAGCGGCCTCATATAGCGCTGCTTTATATAGTCGACCTGTCCGTTATCAAGTGCAGCCGTATTCAGGAGATTAAGCTCAATGTGATTGGTTACGATCGGCGTTCTTAAGTAGGACGCCAGTAACTGATGCTGAAAAACGGAAAAGTTCGCTATCCCTATGTGCTTTACTTTTCCGGATTCCTTAAGCTGCCTTAACGTTATGGCCGTTTCTTCCAGGTTTGATACAGGGTCGAGGTGGTTTAGCAGAAATATATCAATGTAATCCGTTCTGAGTTTTCGGAGTGAGTTATCTAAACTTCTCAGGATATGCTCTGCCGAGGTATCGACATGCCGTACCCGAACGCCTGGCTGGCCGGGATGCGGAACGCGGAGCCCGCATTTTGTAAAGAGAACCAGGTCTTCACGTTGAACGGACTTTCTGCCTATGAGCTGTCCAAACAATTCTTCACATCCATAGGAGCCATAGATGTCGGCATGGTCGAACGTATTTATTCCCAATTCCAGACAGAGGTTGACGATCTTCTCCATGGTCTCAGAAGGGTCTTTCACATCGTTCCAGCGGTAAAAGCCATAAATGGCGGGGGAGACCTTCGGCCCGGAATCGCTCAGGTAAATTTGTTCCATTGTGCGCGTGTTACTGGAGATATAAGACAGATAGGGGTAAGGAAAGGTTTTGGCGAACGGAAGCCAAATTTCGTGTGCAAATAATAGCTTTACAGTCAATAGAGGTACAACTTTTGTGTTGACAAGAATAATTATGATGCGTCTTTCAAAACTATTGCCGTTAATCTGCTCACTTTTTCTGATATATACCGAAGTGGCTGCCCAGGCGAACTACACGATTAACGGAGTTGTGGAGGATGCGCAATCCGGAGAAACGCTGATCGGGGTAAGTATACGTTTTTCGGGTAAAACGCAAAGTGGTACCAGTACCAATGCCTATGGTTTTTATTCGGCAACGATACCGCCAGGCAGCTATGAGCTTGTCGTGACCTATGTCGGTTACCAGCCCGTTACTCAACAGATCAACGTTAACAAAGATGCCCGGATCGACGTCAGGCTTAAAGCGGATAACCGGCTGCAGGAAGTGGTGATTACTGCCGAAAGGCGGAACGACAATATTGTAAATCCCCAAATGGGTATAACCAGGGTAGAGCTTGCGGATATCCGAAGCATCCCTGTTCTGTTCGGAGAACGTGATATTTTAAAAACCCTGCAGCTTTTACCGGGAATAAAAGCAGCAGGAGAGGGCAACAGCGGCTTCTATGTCCGCGGCGGGGCTGCCGATCACAACCTGATCCTGCTTGACGAAGCCACGGTTTATAATGCCTCACATTTGCTGGGTTTTTTTTCCACCTTCAACTCTGATGCAATTAAAGATGTAACGGTCTATAAAGGCGGAATGCCGGCGCGGTATGGCGGGAGATTGGCTTCGGTTCTGGACATCAGAATGAATGACGGGAACAAGAAAGAATATACCGCGGAAGGAGGCATCGGACTGATCTCGTCCCGTTTAAAGCTCGAAGGTCCGTTCATTAAAAATAAGAGTTCATTCATGGTCAGCGGCCGTAGAACCTATGCCGACGCATTTCTGGCACTCTCGTCTGATTCCTCCATAAAAAATAACACCTTATATTTTTACGATCTCAATGCAAAAGTGAATTATCAGCTTAACGATAAGAACACCCTCTACCTTTCCGGTTACTTTGGAAGGGACGAGCTGGGACTGGACCAGACGTTCGGTTTCGACTGGGGAAATGCAACGGCAACGCTGCGTTGGAGCCGGATCATAAACAACCGGCTGTTTTCCAGTACTTCATTCATATTCAGCAATTATGATTATGCAATTGAGAATCTCCTTCAGGAAAACGACTTCAAAGTAACATCAGCTATCAGAAACTATAATCTGAAACAGGATTTCCAGTATTCACTAAATGACCGGCACGACCTAAGGTTCGGGCTTAATGCCATTCACCATACTATTTTACCGGGATCGATCACCGCCAGTGAACAATCAAGTGTTAATGAGATCACGATCGGGAGCCGGAAAGGCGCTGAGCTGGCGGCCTATCTTTCCGACGATTGGGAGGTAACTGAGAAGTTTAATACAACGTTCGGCCTGCGGGCAAGTTGGTTTGCCGCGTTAGGGCCAGGTATGTTCCCGACTTATGATGCTGAAGGAATTACGGTGTCCGAAAGATCATACGGGTCCGGTCAAATCGTAAAGAGTTATCTTACCATGGAGCCCCGAATCTCTGCAAGTTATCTTGTGGATCCTACAACGTCCGTAAAAGCATCATATACCCGAACCACTCAAAATCTGCACCTGATGTCTAACTCCACGGCTGCATCACCTACCGATCTGTATATTATGAACAGTAATAATGTGAAGCCCGAAATTGCCAACCAGTGGGCCCTTGGTTTTTTTAAGAACTTCAGGGAAGACAGGTATGAGTTTTCTGCGGAGGTTTACTATAAATGGATGCAGAACCAAATAGAATACCGGAGCGGAACTGACCTGCGCGGGAACAGCAATATAGAAGCCGACCTCCTTTTCGGCGATGGCCGGGCCTATGGTATCGAGCTTTTTCTAAAGAAGAGGTTTGGCGACTTTAATGGCTGGATAGGGTATACGTTATCGAAGACGGAACGGCGTTTTGATGCTATTAACGATCGCGACTGGTTTCTGGCTAAACAAGACCGTACCCATGATGTTTCATTGGTCGGCGTTTATAAAGTCAGTCCGAGGTGGACGGTTTCCTCTACTTTTGTGTATAATACAGGCAGCGCCGTTACCTTTCCTGCCGGAATGTATCGGTTGAACGGAGAAACGGTTTTTTATTATTCAGAGCGAAACGCTGACCGGATGCCTCCATACCACAGGCTTGATCTTTCCGCCACTTTAGAAGCCAAACCAGATAAAAAGCTCCAGTCCAGCTGGTCGTTCGGCATCTATAATGTCTATAACCGGCCAAACGCTTTTCTTATCGACTTCCGAGAACATCCGGATGATCCGTCGCGGACCCAGGCGGTGCGCACCTCCTTATTTGGCATCATTCCTTCAATAACGTGGAATTTTAAGTTTTAAGTATGAGAACGCGACTACCCGTTTTACTATTCCTGCTCCTCCCGGCGATTTTGATCTGTTCCGGTTGCGAGGAGGTGATCGACCTTAAGCTGGATAATGCTGATCCGGTAATTGTTATTGAAGCAAGCCTCAGCGATCAGAATGAGGTTCAGACGGTCAGAATATCGACAACCACGCCATTTACCGAACCGGCAGCGTTTAACCCGTTTACCGGTGCATCCGTTAAACTCAGCATCCCCGGTGGTACTGAACTTTCTTTTTCTGAAACCGAACCCGGGGTCTACAGAAGCAGGCGTTTTCGCGGAGTACCCGGCAATAGTTATACGCTGAATATTTCTGCCAACGGCCAGGTATATTCGGCGACGTCGGTTATGCCACAGCGGGTGCAACTTGATTCGCTGACCTTCAAGAGGCTCACTTTTTTTGGTTCTACAAATACGTATCCCGTCGCTAATTATCAGGATCCGGCTGCGGTTCAAAATCAGTATCGTTATATTTTACGTGTAAATAATGTGATCGGGGAGGATGCCGTGAATGAAGACCGCTTCAATAACGGCAACGTGGTCGCCGATGTGATCTTTCATGAGCTGGAAGATATAAGAACAAATGATCGGATAGAGCTTGAGCTTCAAACGATAGACCGTAATGTGTTCAAATATTATTTTGCGCTGCAACAAAACCGAGGTGAAACGGGTCCGCCTGTAGCGCCTGCTAACCCGGTTTCAAACTTTGATAATGGCGCATTGGGTGTCTTCAATGCGCATACGTCCAGTAAATTTGCTGTAGTCGTCAGATAGCCGGCGATTTCATTCCAAGGCAAAAAACTTAAGGCTGACAACCTCTGTTAGCTATAAAAACAAGCGTTAAATAGCTTTCGGTATGTATGACGATGAAGAACCACGGAAAAGCCGTTGGTGGTTGTGGTTGATTATTCCTGTATTGGCGGTTGTGTCCATTTTGGTCTTCCGAACCTATCAGAACAGGCATAAGATATCAGTCGCTGTAGACTCCACTTCATTTGCCACCGGCGATGACGTTTGGGAAACTGCCAGTTTTGAGGTGACTCCTTTGCAGTTCGATGAAATAACCAGCTCCGGCATTCTAGTGAAGGGGAATAAGGAATATGCCGTTTACACATTATTTCCCTTCGACGCCGGAAAGATCACTTTACGGCCTGATGCCTATGAAAAGCTTCAGCAGATAGTCAAATCCATAGCCGACCGTTTCGAAACCGGTCGGATACGAATATACAGCTTCTCCGACTCTACCGGCAGCGTCCAGGCGAACCTGGAGCTTACGAAAGCCCGGGCCGAAGCTGTACGAAACTGGCTGGTTTACGAGGGCGGCGTGCCGGTAACAAGTGTGAGCATATTCCCCTCCGGAGAAAGCAAGCCGATAGCGCCCAATGCTACGCCGGAGGGCCGGCGTCTTAACCGGCGTATAGAGATCGTGGCACTACTTGAAGATGCCGCAACTAAAAAATAGAACAGGAGCGTTTAAGCTCCTGTTATTATTTTATTTCATTAGAAACGAATAATTGTCAATATTCTTCAATGCGATGTTTGTGCCACGGGCTACGGCACGCAGCGGGTCTTCAGCGATACGTACCTGCAGTTTAGTTTTTGAAGAGATCCGCTTATCGAGCCCGCGGAGCATGGCACCCCCTCCAGTCAGGTAAATGCCGGTCTGATAAATATCGCTTGAAAGTTCAGGCGGCGTCACCTCCAGCGCTTTTAAGATCGCTTCTTCAATTTTAGAAATGGATTTATCGAGGCAGTGAGCGATTTCGGGGTATGATACCATGATCTCTTTTGGCGTACCGGTCAAAAGATCACGTCCCTGAACGGCAATGTCGGCGGGAGGTTCGGCCAGTTCAGGTAATGCTGATCCAACTTCCACTTTGATCCGCTCTGCGGTGCGTTCCCCTATCATGATATTGTATTGTCTGCGGATATAATGGATAATGTCTGAATCGAAATTATTACCAGCCACCCGGATCGACTGATCGCTTACGATTCCTGATAATGCAATAACAGCGATCTCCGTTGTTCCGCCGCCAATATCGATGATCATATTGCCCATGGGGGCTTCGACGTCAATTCCAATGCCGATGGCAGCAGCCAGCGGCTCGGGGATCAGGTAAACTTCTTTGGCTCCGGCAATTTCTGCCGAATCACGCACTGCCCGTTTTTCCACTTCCGTGATGCCGGAAGGGATGCAGATTACCATTTTTAATGAGGGGAAGAACCACTTGCCGTTTTTGTTGATCATCTGGATCATCCCGCGAAGCATATGCTCAGCAGCACTGAAATTAGCGATTACACCATCCTTCAGCGGTCGTACGGTTTTGATGCTATCGTGGGTCTTTCCTTCCATCTGCATGGCCTGACGCCCAACCGCGATCAGCTTGTTGGTGGTTTTATCAAAGGCAACGATAGACGGCTCATCAACGATCGCTTTATCGTTATGAAATATAAGGGTATTGGCTGTGCCGAGGTCAATTGCAATCTCTTTAGTGAAAAAATTAAAGCCCATTGGTATGTGTTTTTGATAAATGTACAGCCTTCATACGGATATGCGGCTAAAAAGATGCTTTTATTGCCATAAAGTTCGCCCGTTCAGCTTCTCTTTTTGTAATTAAATATCGCCCATGTATTCAGAACTAGGGCGAAACTTGCGGTGATAAGCAGGTGCCGCGATATATCGCCAAAGCCGCTGCCTTTCAATACCACCATTCTGATCACTTCTACAAAGTAGGTAACGGGATTCACCATGGTAAAGTACTGAGCCCACAGCGGCATGCTGTCTATGGAGGTGTACAAACCTCCCATGAGGATAAAGATCATCATCATGAAAAAGGAGATCAGCATGGCTTGCTGCTGATTATCCGAATAGGTAGAGAGCAGCAATCCAAGTCCTAACACTGCCAGCAGATAAATGGCGGCATAGACAAAGACCACAATCAGGTTTCCCGCCGGAATTATGCCGTAGAAGATCCACGAAACAAACAGCCCAAGCGCCAGTACGACGAGTCCGAGTATCCAGAAAGGGATAAGTTTTGCCAGGATAAAGTGGTGTTTTTTTACGGGCGAGACGTTGATCTGTTCAATAGTGCCGATCTCCTTTTCCTTTACAATATTAAGCGATGTGAGAAAAGAGCCCACCAATGTAACCAGCACAACGATAATGCCGGGCACCATGAAATACCTGTAGTTAAGCAGGGGGTTGAACCAGTTCAGGGTGGTAACGTCAATAACCGGCTCCGGATTAAATCTGGGAAACTGGGTCCACTGGGTTCTTATCTCGTTATTGTAGTCGCGGATGATGCTCTGGAGGTAGGCGCCGCCGAGGCCTGCTTTGACACCATTTATGGCGTTTACAGTTAACATGAGCGTGCTTTCGTTCTCCTTTATGAGCGTTCTTTCAAATGCGGCAGGTATTACCAGTACGATGTCTGCCTTGTCCTTTTCAAGGTCAGTACGAGCTCGTCCGAAGGAACTGGTGTAGTTTTCGAGCACGAAGTATCCCGAAGCGGTGATCTTGTTGACCAGCTGCCGTGAATACGATGAATGATCGTGATCCACTACTGTAAGATTAATGCTCTTCATTTCATAATCAGCCGCCCAGGGCAGAATCAGCAATTGCATCATGGGCATCACGAAGATGATCCTAAGTATGGCGGGGTCGCGAAAGATCTGCCTGAACTCCTTTTGAAGTAAAAATTTTAACGTTCTCATTCCAGCCTGATCTTGAATTTCTTAATACTCATGAAAATAAGGAAGAGTGTCATTCCGCCGAGGATAAGGGTTTCTTTCCAGATTACAGAAAAACCGGCTCCCTTGATCATGACCGATTTTACTATGCTGTAGAACCATTTTGCCGGAACGATATTCGATATGATCTGCAGCGGCAGGGGCATGTTTTCAACCGGGAACATAAATCCGCTCAGCATTACCGTTGGCAGGAACAATCCGGTCAGCGAGATAAACATAGCAACCTGCTGCGAGCTTGTGGCTGAAGAGATGAGCAAGCCCAGCGACAGGCACGTGATGGTAAATAGTATTGCTTCTGACATCAGCAGCAGCAGGCTTCCATTTACAGGAACCTGTAAAACAAAGACGCTTAACAAAAGGATAGTGGAAATGTTGACTACCGACAGCAGGAGATAGGGCACAGCTTTAGCCAGGATTATTTTCAAAGGGTTGACCGGCGAAACCAACAGGACTTCCATGGTTCCCCGTTCTTTTTCACGGACGACGGTGATCGCAGTCATCATTGTGCAAACGAGCATCAGGACCATCGCCATCACCCCCGGTACAAAACTATATGCTCCTTTTAACTGCGGGTTATACAGCATACGGATCTGCGTGTTAATGGTGTAAGGCAGCTTCCGGTCGCGGCTGATCCGGTCCTGATAATCCATGATTATGGCGGTGGCATAATTGGTAAGGGTCGTGGCTACATTCGGGTCCGACGCATCGGCAATAAGCTGCACCTGTGACTTATTCAAATGGCGGAGGTCGGCATCGAATTTTGCCGGTAAGACAACGGCCAGTTTTATGCTTCCCCGCCTGAACTCCTCTCTGATTTCCCGATAAGATCTGAACTGTTTAACCACATCAAAGTAGCGGCTGGCGTTAAGCTGGTTTACCAGCGTTGCTGTCCCGGTCTCATGTGAATAATTGAGAATTCCGATCTTTGCGTTCTTAACCTCATTGGTAAGGGCGAAGCCGAAGATAATGATCTGAATTATCGGCATCGCTAAAAGTATCAGCATGGTCCTGCGGTCGCGGAAAATGTGACGAAATTCTTTTTTTACAAGCGAGGCGAACTGATTGCTTTTTTTGACAGGCCGCACCCTGGTATTTTTCTCCATCGTCAATCTCCTCTTTGGGCCTTTCTGGCCAGTTTCAAAAAAACATCCCCCATAGTATCGGCGTTAAATCGGTTTTTTAGTGCTTTGGGGTCATCCAGTGCCTCAATGCATCCGTCAACCATTACCGATACGCGGTTGCAGTATTCAGCCTCATCCATGTAATGAGTGGTAACAAAGATGGTGATGCCCTTGTGGGCTGCCTCATAGATCATCTGCCAGAATTCGCGTCGTGTGATTGGGTCGACTCCGCCGGTAGGTTCATCCAAAAAGACGATCTGAGGGTCGTGAAATATAGCCACTGAAAAAGCAAGTTTCTGCTTCCATCCAAGCGGAAGTGAACCAACCAGTTTATTGGCCTCTTTTTCAAGACGCAGCTGTTGTAGAACAAGCGCGGTTTTTTCTTTGATGAACTCATCTGATTTGCCGTATATGCCTGCGTAGAAGCGTATGTTTTCTCTGACGGTGAGGTCAGCATATAATGAGAATTTCTGGCTCATGTAGCCGATATTCTTCTTTATTTCCTCGTTCTGTGAGTAGACGTCAAATCCCGCTACAGTTGCCGTACCGGATGTTGGCATGGACAGCCCGCAAAGCATCCGGATGGCGGTGGTTTTGCCGGCTCCGTTAGCACCGAGAAATCCGAATATTTCACCTCTCTCTACTTCAAATGAAATACTATCCACCGCTGTAAAGTGGCCGAATGTCTTGGTGAGCTCTTTGCAGATGATACTTTTGTTATTCATGGTTTTAGTTCAGGGTCCGGCGGAGAGACGGCTCCCATCAGGTTAATAAAACAGTCTTCGATGTCCGGCTGCACTCCCTTGAATTCCAAATCATGATGGCTTTTTTTGAAGAGATAGGTGCGCAGTCTCTCCGGATCTGCACCATAGCTTAGTACTACATGGTGAAATTCTCCGAAGGGGTAACAGTTTTCTGCCTGATGATAGGCTTTCAGATCCATTAGTAAACGGTACATATCTGATGCCCTTGCCGCTATGAGTGGTTTTTTGAAATTACGGATGATACCGTCAGGAGTGTCAATGGATAAAAGAGTACCGGCCTGGATCAGCGCGACACGATCACACAGTGCCGCCTCATCCATGTAAGGCGTCGATACTAAAATGGTTATTCCCTGGACCTTAAGCCGGTGAAGCATATCCCAAAACTCCTTACGAGAAACTGCGTCAACACCGGTTGTCGGCTCATCGAGAATAAGAACAGACGGCTTATGGATCAGCGCACAGCACAAAGCAAGTTTCTGCTTCATGCCCCCGGAAAGTCGCCCGGCGCGCCTGTTTTTGAAGGGCTCGATCTGCGAATAGATGTCTTTCACCAGATCGTAGTTTCCGGCGATCGTTGTTTCAAAGACGGTCGCAAAAAATTCGAGGTTTTCCTCTACGGTCAGGTCCTGATAGAGTGAGAATGTTCCGGGCATATACCCTATTCGGGTACGGATTTGTTTAAAGTCTTTTACTACGTCATAGCCCTGTATTGAAGCGCTACCGCGGTCCGCTAAAATAAGTGTCGTAAGAATGCGGATAAGCGAAGTTTTACCGGCGCCGTCCGGCCCGATGAGTCCGAATAGTTCTCCCGCCTCTACATCAAGCGATACGCTGTTCAGAGCCTGTATCCGCTCTTTGCCGGAGGCATAAGACTTTATAAGGTCTCGGGCAACTATTGCTCTCATTCCGTAGCTAAAAACATATCACCATACATTCCGATCTTCAATGACCCGTCATTCCTGACATCGACCTTAATGGCATATACCAGATTGGCCCGTTCGTCTTTGGTCTGAATGGTCTTTGGCGTGAACTCAGCCTTGTCAGAGATCCAGGTAACGGTTCCCTTGAGGTTCCTGTATCCGCCTTCACCGGCATCGATCCTGACGGTTACTCCTTGTCCGAGTTTCACTTCAGAAAGCTGGCTTCCGGTAATGTAAGCTCTTAAGGTCATATTTGAAAGGTCGGCTAGCTTATAGATCGCTTTGCCGGGTGAAGTGACTTCGCCGGCTTCCGCATAAGTTGCAAGCACGGTGCCGTGAACCGGGTTAATGATCTCCGCATGCTTCAACTGTTCGTTCAATTGAGCAACACGTTTCTTCAGGGGCGCTTTTTCACTAAGAATACTTTGGTTCTGCGTAGCAATATTGTTCTTTTGGACGTTGATCTGCTGTTGAGTAACTGCGATCTGACGCCTGGCCACTTCTACTTGCGAGTTTATATCATCAAGTTGTTTGCCTGTAGCGGCATCGGCTTTAAAGAGGTTCTCAGTCCGCTTTTGTTCCCGGAGAAGCGAGTTTAGCTGTGCTTTCTGTACCGCGAGCTGGTCATGCAGCAGTTCTATCTGTGGCTGCGGATCGAGGGTTTTTTTATCGAGTGCCCTGATGCTCGCCTCAACCTGCTCCTTTTGCAGTTGGAGGTTTTCAGCCTCTATGCTGCCAACCGCTTTTCCTTGTTGTATGGTTTGTCCTTCTTCGATTTCAAGGGTTCTGATCTTGCCACTGATCTCAGATGAGATAATAACTTCCTCAGCTTCAAAAGTTCCCGTGGCATCCGGATCATCGTGGCCCTGGTTGCATCCCAGGGCAAAAAGGGTGAGTAAAAGTAAGGGGATGATAGATCGTGTCATTTTTGTAGTGCTTAGTTGCCGGCAATTGTCTTATAGGTTATGTATGCTTGTGTCAATTGAACTTCGTGGATGATCAATGCCTGCCTGGCGTGATCTTCAGCGTTTACTTCTCTCAGATAATCAGCAGCGGTGATCGCTGCGTTATCGAGCTGAGCGTTTGCGGCTTTTTTTACGCTTTCTCTTAAGAGGATGATCTGCCTGTCTGTATCGATCAGTGCTTTAAGCTTGTCGATCTCGGCAAGCTGTCTGCGTAACAGGATATCGGTGTCGAGGAGAAATGCCTCGTTTTGGAGTGTCAGGGTGTTTTTGTTGATGTCGAGAAGTCTTTTCTCATTTTTTGCTGTGTAAAGGTTGGCGATATTCCAGTTTAAACGGATACCAGCGATATAGAACAGCTCAAATTCATTGTTCAGCATATTAAGGGCCGGTCTTCCATATCCGCCTTGTCCGAAAGCGGTGAGGCGTGGAAAAAGAGTTGCATTAACCAGCTTCTTTTGCTGTTCGAGAAGCTTTTGCCGGCTTGCATATAATTTTAATTCAGGGCGGTTGATCTCGTGGCCGATTATCGGGGCGACCGGCTTAACCAAGGAAAGGGTTTGATTGGTGCTGCCGAGAAGCAGTTTCAGCGAGTGCTCAAGGCCCCGCCGCGTTGACTGTAGCTCAATAATGCGTTGTTCCGCTTTCAGGTATTCGGCCTTCAACACATCAAGGTTAGACCGGAAGGTTACTCCATTTTCGACCTGTGCCCGAACCTTATCAATGCCGGTGATCAGATCCTTTTTCACCAGGCCGGCCTGTGCGACCTGTTCATCGAGTAACAGCATACCAAAATAAAGATCGTCAACTGCATACCGAAGCCTGTAAAGCTCTACTTCAACCTTTTGCTGCTCGGTTTCCGTGGTAAGCTTTTGAACCTTTTGGCGCTGTTTGCTTTGCCCGCCATTGAAGAGTATTTGCGATACGTCGGCACTTAGTCTGTACTGATCGTTTTCCGGAGGATTAACGACAACACCCGCCACCGGTACGGTTACCCGTGTAACATCGGATTGGTAGCTCGCCTGGCCGTTTACCGATACTTGCGGCAAATTTCCATTCCGGATGTTTGCCAGCAGCAGTTCTTCGGCCTGCGCAAGCAAGGTTTGCTGCCTGATGAGAGGATATCGGTGACGTGCTTGCTGCTGAGCTTCCTCATACGTTACCGTTTGCCCGTTGGCACCGCCAGATGCAACGGTCACAAGTACAATAAAGCAATTTAACCAAATAGTTAATTTCATTTCAAAAAATTTATTTCTTTATCGAATTAATGATAAAAGCCGGAACCTCTCTTTTCCTCAATTCCATCATGTGATTGAACTGGAGGTCATCCATTCCGGTCATGAAATTCCAAAGCGGACGACCAAGGAAAGGGAAGATGCACATGGACATCATGTTCATCAGTAGTTGTGCCGGACTTACCGGCTTTATTATTCCTTCCTTTATTTCCCGTTCTATCTGCCCGATCAGTAATTCG
This sequence comes from Sphingobacteriaceae bacterium, assembly GCA_036405495.1. Taxonomy (GTDB): domain Bacteria; phylum Bacteroidota; class Bacteroidia; order Sphingobacteriales; family Sphingobacteriaceae; genus DASWTL01. The sequence continues at coordinate 37,816 of DASWXL010000003.1, forward strand.
ATCTCCGGCCGCTTGTCGCCCCACACCGAACGCAGGAATTCGTGCGGTTGCTTATTCATTTCATTGATCACAAAAAGCGGGATATAAGGGTTATCCATCACTACGGTGATGTATTCGCGACAAAAAGTTTCGATCTTTTCGAATAGCGGACAATCCTTTGCAAGTATGGTGTTCACTTTTGGGATCAGTCTTCCAAGTGCTTCACGAAAGATAACCTCAAACAGCTTTTCTTTGCTGCGGAAATAGTAGTGAAGCAGGGCTTTATTGATGCCGGCTGCATCCGCAATGTCTTGCATGCGAGCGCCGGCCATCCCCTTAAGTACAAAGATGTTCTTTGCCGCCACTAAAATCTTTTGCTCGGTAGACCGATCTAGTTTTTCTTTAGCCATGTTTGTTAACCATATGGTTAACAAAGTTGCGAATTATTGGAATGACCACAAAAATGTAGACATTCTTCGGATCTGGCTTTCAGGATTTTTAGAGAGCGTAGCTATTTTTCAGAACGTTTACCGTTACCAGTAACTGTCCGGTATGCCGCATCGTGTGTTCCGCGGCATGGAAGAGCAGACCCATTACGGTAGAGGGAAGAGCTTTTCGCCCTACCAGTCGTTCATTGGTTAGTGTTGTTTCGTCTGTACTGCGCAGCTGATCCAGAGCTCGGTCAACCTGCCTGGAAAAACGGCTAAGAAGTTCATCTGCTGTAAGATCATGATGAACCGATTTTTCCTTTTTCATGGAATCTATCTGCTCCGGTGATAGCTGTTCCCCTTTGGCATAGGTGAAGAGCCGGTCGATGACGCCTGTAAAATGCATGAGATGAAAACCCGGAGTGGCCATTCCACCCGGGCTGTTCCATAGCAGGTCCGGCGGAAAATCAGTCATCATTGTTGTGACTTCGTCGCGGGACTGCAACAGAGCGTGTGCTACGGGCTGCAGTAATGAGGGTATTTCAGGCAGAGGGCCGCGTAGCCAGAATTCTTGTGTCATGATAAATGTTTTTTACGTGATCAATATGCCTATAAGCCCAGAATGAGCCATTTTGTTGTGTCGTTTGGAGAAGAACCGGCCGGAAATGGCGGATTAGGGTTTTTGAGATTATCCTCCTGGAGCATCAGCCTGATCGCTTGATTGCTAAAGCGGATCTTTCTTAGCTGAAACTCCTTCGCCTCATCCGGCAAAAAGCGGGTACCTGTAAATGCGTTGAACCGGGCAACATTTGCTATCCAGTTTTCATTGTTCCACCAGTTCCAGTCACCATAGCCGCCACCAGTCAGCTTCCGTTCGCCGAGTTTCGCCGATGCATGAAGATTGATCAGCGAATCATGGTGAGTGATATAAAAGTCCACACCTGCCAGAGACGGCCTGTTTTGCATTCCGCGCAGGCACCAGTATATGTTTTCGGCATCCTGCTTAATGTAGAGCATCAGGGAATCGCTGACTGGCATTACATACGCATCTTTCCATTCGTTTTCCGAAAACTTTCCGTCGGGCAGGACGGAATGCAGGCTTTGCGGGACCTTAATAACAGATTGTGCGAATGTGGCGAATGACGTGATCATTAAACATACGATCAGAAACAAAATTTTCATTTTGAACCAGTTTTTAATATAAACTTACATTTTTTTAGTAAGACAAACAGCCTGTAATTCTAGTATGGGAAAGATTCAAGAGCTTCTCGGGTCGGCACGCGTTGGCATGATCACTAATCAAAGCGCTTTTGGACCCGGGCGCGACTATCATTTCAGAATGATCTCTAAAGCCTGTGATCTTAAGAAATTATTTCTGCCCGAACATGGACTGTTTGGCGAGTTGCAGGATCAGGTTTCAGGCGCCGATCTCTGTTATGATCTTGACGGTATAGAGATCATTAACCTTTATGGCGATGAAGCTGCAAGTCTCTTGCCCTCAGACAGCGCTCTCGGCGGACTTGATCTTATAGTTGTCGATATCAGGGATGTCGGATCACGATATTATACATTTTTAACGACCGCGTTCTATTTTTTAAAGCAGATCAGTGCGTGGAATCATTGCGGTAAGCCGGAGATCAAGGTTCTGTTAATCGATTCGCCCAACCCCGCCGGACAAAAGGTAGAAGGCTCACCGTTGCAACCCGAATTTGAGTCATTCCTGGGAGTAAATGGTGTTCTTCACCGCCATGGATTGACTCCCGGCGAATTGCTAAAATACTATAACATCACCTTTTCGCTCGGTATAGATATCGAAATCCTGCCTCCTGAAGGCTGGTATCGACCAGAAGAAAACGAGTTTCTCTGGGTCCCGCCGTCACCTAATGTGCCGTTTCGTTCCACGTGCCTGGTGTATAGCGGGCAATGTTTACTTGAAGGTGCCAATATCTCCGAAGGGAGGGGTACTACACGACCGTTTGAGACATTTGGCGCACCGTATATTAATGAGAACGACGATAACCTTCGTAAAGTCCTCGAGGAACCGCAAAAGGATGCCATGGTCCTGCGCCCCCTTCGGTTCATTCCGACGTTTCATAAATATACCGGTGAGATATGTAACGGATATCAGCTGATGTTGATCCGGCCTGAGAAATTTCATGCACTTTTTTTTACTTTAAAGTTCTTACGCACCGTAAGAGAGTGTTACCCGCGCTATTTTGCATGGCTGGATGGAAAATATGATTATCGCTCCGAAAAACCGGCGATCGAATTGCTTGTCGGCGACCGGTTTCTGCTGGAGTATCTCAATGGCCGTCATTCGGATACAACCATCCGCGAATATCTGTCCGAAAACGAGTTGGCGTGGAAGGAAAAGTCGTACCGGACGTTAAATTAAAGCGGTTCATTTACAGGTGTTAACCTTCATTTGCCCCAGCGGACGAAACTAAAGTTGTCGGGACCCCGTTTTAGATCCTTCCGGGTAAACATATGTATAAAGGGGCTTTTGTTTGTATTCTTGCGGTCGTCATATCATTGAGCAGTTGCTCGTCTTTGTATATGCCTAATGTACCTAACACACCGATGCTGAGTATGAAAGGAGAGCTGCATGGCGGTGCTCATATTACGCCGAAAGGTAATATCAGCTTCAATTCTGCCTATGCTGTTTCTGATCATTTCGGGGTGCTGGTAAACGGATCGCTGATGGACCGTGACCGTAAGAGAAAAGACTTCAGGCATAACCTGTTCGAAGCTGCCGGCGGCTACTTTACCACCTTTGGTTCCGACAATAACCGTATCCTGGAGATTTACGCGGGCGCTGGAAAAGGAAGTTCCGACCGGACATTCAGAGACGTGACATCTGACGGCCTGATGACCGATGAGCGCCAGGAGGTTTCCTTTCAGAAGTTTTTTATTCAGGCCAACTATAGCTCAAAACGCCGGAAAAGCCTTCGGCTATTTCGAAAAAGTTTGCCGCTAAACTATGGCACCGCACTTCGCATCAGTCATGTCGGGATGAAACACTTCCTGCTAAACGACATGGCTCAGTCCAATGAAGATAATATATTCTTTGAACCGGTGTTCTTTACCCGGTTGCAACTTAACGAAGCTGTTCAGCTGCAATATACCTCCGGCAGCAATTTCGGGCTTAAGGATCGTAAGTTCCTTACAGCCGGCCACTCGGTGTTTAGCGTTGGCGTGGTGATCAATACCGGTGTGTTGTTTAAATAATGCTTGTTTCGGATGATTAACGACGGCAGGTCTTAGTTCAATGCGCAGTATAGTGAAGAACAAGCTCTTTCGGTGAGTATTATTACCCGGTTTGATCGCAAAGTAGCCGTTTTTTCAAAAAAGGCATTTTTTTTGTTGACTATCAGTCTACACACATTCATTGCACTATGATCTTAAATGTTAACAACATCACGGAAGAGGATTTGGCCACCAGGGTCCGGTGGATAAACGATCCCAGAGTGAATCAGTACATGTACTTTATATTTCCGGTTAACTCAGAAACAACTGCCGAATGGTTCAATCGGGTGAACGCGGCGGCTGACCGGCAGGATCTGGTATTCAAAGATGAGGATGGCCAGCCTGTTGGAATGGCGGGTCTAACAGCTATCAATCCACATTTTTCTAATACCGAATTCTATATTTTTATCGACCCCGACCTACAGGGCAAAGGGATCGGCAAAGCTATTACTTCCTGGATGCTGGATTATGCGTTTTCGGTTCTGAAGGTCTATAAGGTGTACTTATATACGGATGGAGATAACCTGCCGGGCATACGTATGTATGAGAACCTGGGATTTGTTAAGGAAGGCCATCAACGCAGGCACCGGTTAAAGAATGGAAAATTTCATGATAAGCTGATCTACGGCATTTTCAACGATGAGTGGAAGAAACACCGGAAAAGAAAGGATTGCCGGCATACCGTCACGGCCCGCCGGTTTGCAAGTGTCGTTTAACGATATTCAACCACTTTTCTTCAGTATTCCAATAAAGTTTAATATTGTATTTAAAATCTTGTTGGATCATGCGAAAATCTTTGCTGTATATCGTTTTATTGCTGTTACCGGTGCTGTTGCAGGCGCAGACCATTAGCTCGCCGGACAATAACCTTATCCTCACCTTTGAGTTGGATGGCAACGGCATTCCTGTTTATCAGTTAACATACAAACAAAAGCCGGTTATAAAGCCGAGTGCATTAGGTCTGGAAACTCTCGATGCAGGCTCCCTGAGGGAGGGCTTTACGCAAACGGACACGCGGCAGGAATCTGCAGACAACATATGGAACCCGATATGGGGAGAGCAGAAGACTATACGCAATAACTATAATGAGCTTCTGGTAACACTCTCCCAGCCGTCAGAGAAAAATCGCTTCATACGGATCCGTTTCCGCCTCTTCAACGATGGATTAGGTTTTCGGTATGAGTTCCCTGAACAAAATGCCCTGAATTATTTCGTGATAAAGGACGAGGTAACCGAATTTAACCTTGCGGGCGATCATAAAATATTTTGGATACCGGGTGACTACGATACCAACGAGTATGCTTACACTACTTCAAAGGTTTCGGAAATCCCCGGCCTGATGAAGAAGGCTGCGCACGATATACATGCTCAGCGCCCTATTACAGTACCATCCGTGCAAACTCCATCCATGATGAAATCGTCCGATGGCCTGTATATTAACATTCATGAAGCAGCATTGGTGAATTATCCGGCAATGAATTTAGAAGTGAATGCAGCCGGTTACAAAATGCGCTCTCACCTGGTGCCCGACGCTGTCGGAAACAAGGGTTATATGCAAACAAGTTCTCAATCGCCATGGCGCACGATCATGGTCAGCGACAAAGCTGCAGATATCCTGGCATCCCGGCTGATCCTTAACCTGAATGAGCCAACGATGTATAAAGATGTGTCCTGGATAAAGCCGATGAAATACATGGGTGTATGGTGGGAATATTTTGTAGCAGGAAAGAGTACCTGGGCTTACAGCACGGAGAATAATGTCAGGCTTACGGAAGACTTTTCCAAATTCACCCCTAACGGACGCCATGGTGCTACGACTGCGAACGTTAAGAAGTATATCGACTTTGCTGCAGATAACGGTTTCGACGCTGTACTGGTCGAGGGTTGGAATATCGGTTGGGAAGATTGGTTTGGAAACTGGAAAGAAGAGGTGTTTGATTTTGTAACTCCTTACCCGGACTTTGATGTGAAAGAACTTCACCGGTATGCAGCTTCAAAAGGTGTCAGGCTAATGATGCATCATGAAACTTCGTCATCTGCAGTAAACTATGAACGGCGCCTGGATACTGCTTTCAAATTCATGGTGAATAACGGGTATAACGCGGTTAAGACCGGATATGTAGGTAAGATCATCCCCCGGGGGGAACATCACGACGGTCAGTGGATGGTGAACCATTATATCCGTGTTGCGGAAAAGGCCGCTGATTATAAGATCATGGTGAACAGTCATGAAGCGGTTCGTCCTACCGGACTTCACCGCACCTATCCGAACTGGCTTGCACAGGAATCCGCCCGGGGTACAGAGTTCGAAGCCATGGGCGGCCTTGCTCCTGAGCATACCACTATCTTACCCTTTACCAGGATGGTGGGAGGTCCGATGGACTATACGCCTGGGATCTTTCAGACTGACCTTTCCTATTATGGAACGGGAAATCAGCGCGTCAACACCACACTGGTGAAACAGCTCGCTTATTATGTTACCATGTACAGTCCGCTTCAAATGGCAGCGGATATGCCGGAAAACTATAAGCGCTTTCCGGACGCCTTTCAGTTCATAAAGGATGTTGCGGTGGATTGGGATGATACCTGGGTACTTGAAGCGGAACCCGGCGATTATGTCACAATTGCGCGAAAAGCCAAGAACCGGAACGAATGGTTCGTAGGCGGCGTTACCGATGAGAATTCGCGCCTGGCCAATATTCCGTTCCATTATCTCCCGAAAGGCAAGAAATATGTTGCGACAATTTATGCCGATGGCGACGATGCGAGTTACGATAAAAAGCCACAGAGCTATACAATCCGCAAAGTGATCGTTACAGCGGAAAGCATTTTGAGGCAGAAGCTCGCAACCGGCGGGGGCGTTGCCGTCAGTATCCGCGAA
>DASWXL010000004.1:0-11152 GCA_036405495.1 Sphingobacteriaceae bacterium
TTCACATTTGGTCCGAGATTTTCAGGGACAGTCCAGCCACCGCCCTCCTTTAGGTCGGTTTTCCAGATATCGTAACCACCTAAGCCTCCGGGACGGGTGCTGACAAAATACAGCGTTCTGCCATCGGCGCTCAAAGTCGGCTGAGAATCCCAGCCGGGCGAGTTTACAGGAGCTCCGATATTGAATGGTTTGCTCCAGCTGTTGCCTTCCCGGCGGGCGATATAGATATCACAACTTCCGGCACCGTCGGGGCGGTTACATCCTGTAAAGAAGAGATACATACCATCAGGTGAGATACACTGGGCTCCTTCATTATACATCCTGGTGTTAATGCTCTGACTGAGATATCTGGATCTTGTCCACTTACCGTCCCGTTTTATACTCCGGTAAAAATCTTCATTGTTATTTACCATCCGGGTATAGATCAGCGTCTCTTCGTCGGCGGTAATTGCCGGCAAATATTCCTGGGCGTTGGTATTAATGGAATCCCCTAAATTAACCGGGTTGAAGGCTACCGGATTCTTTATCGCCAGAATGGCAAACTGCGCATCGGCTATATACTTATCGGTAAGTTTTCTGCTGGCTGGCGAAAGGTTCGGAAAAGTGCTGTACTTTTTAAAGTTTTCTAAAGCTGTTTCATAGTCGCCGGTATTGAGGGCACTTTCCGCTAATCCGAAATACGCAAGAGTGCTGAAACCGGGATCTAATGCCAAAACCTTCCGGTAATAATCTTTCGCGTTTTTATAGTCCCTGACCCGCCTGGAAACATCGCCCAACTGCTGATATGCTGCAGTGAAGTCAGGGTCAAGCGAAACAGCTTGTTTTAACTGACCGATCGCTTTGTCATAAAATTTGTAGGATATGTTCTTACCGGCTTCTTCGTAAGCCCTATGGGCGGCCCTGTTTGATGAGCCCTGCTTCTGTCCAAAAGCAGTTGCCGTATAAAGAAGTATAATAAGAAGTAGAGATCTCTTCATATGACCGGACTAACGCAATAATCATTCCCATGGTACGCTCAGGGAATATTCAGGTATTTGTGAGTTTGTAAAGAGATCTCCCAGCGGGGATTTTGCTTTACATAATCAATGATCAAAGGAGTGGTTACTGCAGCCTTTGACCATTCTGGCTGAAGATATAATTTACAATCGGCAGAAACAAGTTTTGCGTGATCTTCTGCCCATTTAAAATCACTCTTATTGAAGACAATAACCTTCAATTCGTTTGCCTGGGCTGCATTTGATGCAATTGGTGGTTTGAACTTTTTAGGGGATAAGCAGATCCAGTCCCACCGCCCTGAAAGCGGATATGCACCAGACGTTTCGATGAATGTCTTAATCCCTTTAGCCTGAAGCTTTTCGGTAAGGTAGTTCAGGTTGTAAATCAATGGTTCACCTCCTGTAACCACTACTGCCTTGCCCGGGTAACGGGCAGCATTTTCCACAATCTGATCCGCATGGGTCAACGGATGCAGGTCGGCATCCCAGCTTTCTTTTACGTCGCACCAATGGCAGCCTACATCGCATCCACCGAGGCGAATAAAATAAGCGGCTTTTCCGGTATTAAATCCTTCGCCCTGGATCGTATAGAATTCCTCCATTAAAGGCAATAAGGTTCCGTCGTCGGGTATCTGGTGTGGCATTTTGTAAATCAGGCTACAAATATACAGATTGCGGCATTATACGCGACAGCTACCTTGCTTTGCTACAAAGCGCTGACATTGAATAACGGAACACGTCAGACCTGCGCTGTTTAAAACCGCAAAGGGATTTGGCGGTTATCCATTGATATGGAGGCAAATGATGAGAATATTGCATTGGTCAACACTCAGGCTATTGATCATTTAACAGAAGAGTTTTACAGGTGTATCTCGTTCAATCAGGAACATTTTCCAAATTTTGACCGGTTGAAAGAATTGTTCTACGGTTCCGGAAACCTGATCAATAATAACTTTGAGAAACCGGTGGAGTTTACTGTTCAGAGTTTCGCTCAGGCACTTATGCAACAGATTGAAGCCGGAAACACGGATTTTCATTCACAACAGGAAATAGGTGATGTTACGGAGTTTTTCGGAAAGATCGCGCAGCGGATAAGTGTATATGAACACAGCAACACAAAGGATGCGTCCGTGAAGTGGAAGCGGGGAGTAAACTACATTCAATATATTTTTACGGACAGGTGGCAGATCACCTCCATGATCTGGAGTGATGAAACGGAAGGCGTGACAGTTCCTCAGGTGTATTTGTTATAGGCGTTATGTATTCAGTCGCGAAAGACAGGGATCGTGCAATGGTTCTCAATAAAATGGTAAGAACTTCGTGGTTTGCCGGTGCTGAAGAGTAGGAGGAGCCTGGTTCAATTGCTCTCCGGAAGCGACCCGTTCATACAATTGAAGATATCGTGATGTCATGGTTTCAAGGCTAAAGTGGTCAACTGCGTATTCGTGACAAACTTTCGGAGAGAAACCGGCATTCATGACGGCATAAACGAGGTCATCTCCCGAATTCGAGAGAAAGCCGACTTCCGCAGGAATTAATTCTGAAAGGGAGCCGTATGGCGTTCCGAAAACCGGGCATCCAAAGTAAAGGCTCTCCGTTATTGCAATGCCAAAGGGCTCATGCCATAATACCGGGAACAACAGTCCGTGCGAGTGCCTTAACACTTCGTTTTTTTCTTCGCCGCCAAGCATTCCGCGAAATCGGATATTAAAATGAGGCGTAAATCGGAAGCCCATTTTCAGGTTTAACCGCGTGCCCCCCACAACAACCAGCTTTTCATTGGCCTTGTTAATGATATCTATGGCTCCCCGCACGTTCTTTACCCGCCAGGCAGCTTTGGCCAAAAAATGAAAGTACCTTCGCTTATTTTGGAGACCGGGATCGCCGTAATCGGAAAAGTCAAGACCGTTATGTACAAAGACGGAACTTCCATGCCGTTCAGCATGGTTCTTTGAAACAAAAACTGTGTTTAAAGGAAGCTCGCACCCAAAATCTACATTTCCTTCAAGCGTATAAATTGATGGTTTAGAATGGGTTTCCCCGAACGCGTAGAAAAAATGAACAAGGTCTACGGTTTCCGGTGTTTGTTCTTCTACCGTTTTAGTGAAATCATAGGGAATAACATTGGCAAACTCGCAGGTAGATCCAGGAGCCACAAGAAAAGTTACCTTATGGCCGCGTTTTACAAGATCCTTTCCCAACCACCAGATGATGCGTTCGGTACCTCCGTATTTGAACGCCGGTATCCTGGTGTTGTTGACAATGAGTATGTGCATGTTAAGGATAGACTTCCCTACGGGCGGATGCCAGGGTGTTTTTTAACAGACCTACGATGGTCATTAAGCCTACGCCGCCCGGAACGGGTGTGATCCATGAGGTCTTTGGAGCAACGTTTTCAAAATCGACATCGCCATAAAGTTTGTATCCGGATTTTGTCTGATCGGAAACTTCTCTGTTAATGCCTACATCGATCACGACTGCGCCGTCTTTCACCATATCCGCTGTAATAAAGTTCTTTTTGCCAATAGCGGCGACAATAATGTCTCCTGATCGGACGATTTCTTCAAGGTTCCTGGTTTTGCTATGGGTCAGGGTTACCGTACAGTTACCGGGATTTGCGTTCCTGGCCATGAGGATACTCATTGGACTACCCACAATATTGCTTCGGCCCACTACCACGCAATTTAAGCCGGAGGTCTGGATCTTATACTCCTCGAGCATCAGCAGTATCCCGTAAGGCGTCGCCGGAATAAAGCAGGGAAGATTACGCATCATCCGCCCTAAATTTACAGGATGAAACCCATCGACATCCTTCCGGTAGTCGATCGCAGCAGTTACTTTTTCCGGATCGATGTGCTTTGGAAGCGGAAGCTGAACGATCAGCCCGTCTACAAACGGATCTTTGTTAATCTCTTCAACTTTTTCAATCAGCTCCGTCTCAGATACGGTGTCATCATATCTTACCAGGGTGGACTTAAAGCCAACTTTTGCACAGTTCTTCATTTTACTGGCTACGTAGGTTTCGCTTCCGCCATCAGTGCCAACCAGAATGGCGACGAGATGTGGCTGCCGGCCATTCTCCGCTAAGAATGCCGCTGCTTCGTTCGTAATTTCCTGCTTGAGCTTTTCCGATACGAATTTTCCGTCGAGTAATTGCATTTATATGAGATATAAGGTGTAAGATATGAGGTAATCTCACGTCTAAAGTTAATCCAGTTTAAGAACCGCCATAAACGCCGATTGCGGGATCTCCACGTTTCCAACCTGACGCATACGTTTTTTACCTTTTTTCTGTTTTTCTAACAGTTTACGTTTACGCGAGATATCACCTCCATAACATTTTGCTGTTACATCCTTACGAAGGGCACTGATGGTTTCGCGCGCGATCACCTTTGCGCCGATAGACGCCTGAATTTTGATCTCAAACTGCTGACGCGGAAGAAGCTCCTTGAGTTTCTCACAGATCTTCTTACCAAAGTCATAGGCATTACTGCGGTGGATCAGGGATGAAAGCGCATCAACGGGTTCATCATTTAAGCGGATGTCAAGTCTTACGAGGTCTGACTGCCGGTAGCCGATCTGGTGATAATCGAATGAAGCATAACCTTTGGAGATGGTTTTTAACCGATCGTAAAAATCAAACACAATTTCACCCATAGGCATTTCAAATACCAGTTCCACACGATCTGAGGTCAGGTAAGATTGATTGACAATAATACCTCGCTTTTGAATACAAAGCGACATTACAGGGCCTACAAACTCCGATTTGGTAATGATATTGGCTTTGATATAAGGCTCTTCAATTTTATCGATCTTACTTGGATCAGGAAGATCTGAAGGGTTGTTTACGTGGACTTCTTCGCCGCGGGTGGTATAGGCCATGTACGATACGTTGGGAACGGTGGTGATCACCGTCATATCGAACTCACGCTCTAAACGTTCCTGGATAATTTCCAGATGCAGCATCCCAAGGAAACCGCAACGAAAACCGAAACCTAATGCTGCAGATGATTCCGGCTCAAATACAATAGAAGCGTCGTTAAGTTGCAACTTGTGCATGCTCTCCCTGAGTTCTTCGTAGTCTTCGGTATCTACCGGATAAATACCGGCGAATACCATCGGTTTCACTTCTTCAAAACCCTGGATGGCATCTTTGGCCGGACGATCAACGTGTGTGATGGTGTCTCCAACCTTTACTTCACGGGCTTCTTTGATACCTGAAATGATATAGCCTACATCGCCGGTCTTAATGACGTCCTTGGGCTGTTGCTGTAACTTCAGGGTTCCGACCTCATCGGCATAATACTCGCGACCGGTAGCCATGAATTTTACCTTATCACCTTTGCGTATTTTGCCGTTTTCTACTTTGAAGTATGCAATGATACCACGGAAGGAATTGAAGACCGAGTCAAAGATCAGGGCCTGCAAGTCGCCGTCGGGATTACCAACCGGTGCCGGAACACGATCAACGATAGCTTGTAGAATATCATGAACACCCATACCGGTTTTACCGGAAGCCGGAATAATATCATTACGGTCACAGCCGATAAGTTCAACGATCTGATCTTTTACTTCCTCAGGCATAGCGCCGGGCAGATCCATTTTATTCAAAATCGGAATTATTTCCAGATCGTGCTCCAGGGCAAGGTAAAGATTGGAAATGGTTTGCGCCTGAATTCCCTGAGCGGCATCTACGATCAGTAACGCTCCCTCACACGCAGCAATAGATCTGGAAACCTCATATGAAAAATCGACGTGTCCGGGGGTGTCGATCAGGTTCAAGACGTATTCTTGTCCATCCAGTTTGTAATTCATCTGGATGGCATGGCTTTTTATTGTGATCCCGCGCTCCCGTTCAAGGTCCATATCATCAAGCAGCTGCGCCTGTGCCTCGCGCTGGGTAATGGTATTGGTATATTCTAATAACCGATCAGCCAGCGTGCTCTTCCCGTGATCGATGTGTGCGATAATGCAAAAGTTACGTATATGCTTCATTTGAACCCCAAAGATAGGTTTTTGAGTGCAATTTTAGATTAAACGCTTAATTTTAGAACCATGTTTTTAGATGAACGGCTACTCGATGCTATTGAGCTGATCCTCCGTAAGATGCGAGCGGTAAACGAGCCGGTAATTGTTGACCGGGTCATCTCCGGCGGAAGTATTAATCGCTGTTATCGCCTGAAGGCGGGGAGGAGAACTTTTTTTGCGAAGGTAAACGGTACATCAGGCTTCAAAAATATGTTTGCAATGGAAGCTGAGGGTTTGAGAACAATCGGAAATACCGGAACGATAGCCGTTCCCGGCGTCATTGGGTTTGGCGTGTCTGCAGAGCAACAGTTTCTGCTGATGGAGTGGATAGACCCTGGTACGCGTACATGTAAGGCAGAGTATGAGCTTGGAAGAAAACTTGCCGGGCTTCATAGGAATTCAGCATCGGCTTTTGGTCTTGACCATGATAATTTCATAGGATCATTACCTCAGTCAAACCGTTTGACCAGAACCTGGGACGATTTTTTTATAAGTGAACGGATTGAGCCATTGCTTAAGACAGCCATAGACAACGGGTTGATAAGCAGAACGGTTGTTGCAGACCTTTCTTTGATAGCAAAAACTTTACTCTCCAGATGTCCTATAGAAATGCCTGCGCTGTTACATGGCGATCTGTGGAGCGGGAACGTGATGTTCACAGCCGGCGGCGAACCGATGCTGATCGATCCTGCGGTATATTATGGCCACCGGGAAATGGATATCGCCATGACGAATCTGTTTGGAGGTTTTTCAGATGAATTTTACGCAGGATATCAGCATGAGTTTCCCCTTGAAGGTGGTTGGCGAGACCGGGTGGATCTCTGGAACTTATATCCGCTGCTGGTTCACCTTAATTTGTTCGGGGTCGGATACCTGCCTCAAGTTAAAACGATCCTTAAGCGATTTTCATAGATTTTCTATTTTGATTTTTAAATTTTCACCTTTTAACTTAAAAGAGCCCGTGTAGTTCACGCTCAATGTTTTGGATGACATACCCAAGGTCTTCCGGGTTATTAGCGAAGTCGAGCTTGTCTTTATCGAGGATCAGTAACTTGCCTTCCTTGTAGCTGTCGATCCATTTTTTGTATTTATCGTTGAGTTTCGAAAGGTAGTCTAACCGGATTCCGGCTTCATACTCTCTTCCACGGCGCTGAATATTGTTGACCAGGGTAGGTACAGACGCCTTCAGGTAAATCAGCAGATCAGGGGCTTTGATAAACGAAGTTATATTATCAAAGATCGAGCGGTAGTTTTCGTAATCGCGGGTTGACATCAAACCCATATCGTGAAGATTTTCTGCAAAAATGTGGGCGTCTTCATAAATGGTCCGGTCTTGAATGATATTCCGGTTGTTCTTCTGAATCTCGGTGATCTGCTGGAAACGGCTGTTCAGGAAATAGATCTGCAGATTAAAGCTCCAGCGCTTCATGTCGCCATAAAAGTCTTCCAGATACGGGTTGTGGTCGACCGCTTCAAACTGGGCGTCAAAACCTAAATGTTTTGCCAATAACTCAGTTAAGGTCGTTTTGCCGGCACCGATGTTTCCAACAATTGCAATGTGCATTTTACAAGATCAAAATTAAAGGTCAATAGTAGTCTAAACTCAAGTTCTCCGGAACTCGCCGCAGCGCTAAAAGTAAAAGATAAAAGTTAAAAATAACGCCTGATCAGAAATTTTTAAACCCGATGATCTCGCGGACCTCGCGGATCGTCTTCGCTGCACTTTCGCGGGCTTTTGCAGCGCCATGACGGGCAACCTGACGCAGGAATGCCTGATCCCGGGCGATCTCGTTTATTCGGTCGCGCATCGGCGCCGTTGCTATGATCATATCTTCAGCCAGCTGCTTTTTAAAGTCACCATAGCGGATCTGACAATGGCTGTAAGCATGATTGAAGTGCTTGTAAGTATCAGGTGACGATACCACCTTCATTAGGTCGAACAGGTTTTGTATCGCTTCAGGCTTTTTTTGATTTTCCTCCGTCGGACCGCTGTCGGTTACAGCACGCATTACTTTTTTGCGTATTACTTCCGGCTCATCCGACAGGAATACGGCATTTCCTTCGCCCTCTGATTTGCCCATTTTACCTTTGCCATCCAGGCCCGGGATCTTGACAAGCTTTTGCGTAAAGTTGAATGCAAACGGCTCAGGAAAATAATCGGTGTTATATAGACGGTTGAAGCGGTTACCGAAGGTTCGGGTCATCTCCAGATGTTGTTCCTGATCTTTTCCTACAGGAACTTTAGTAGCCTTGTGAATAAGAATATCTGAAGCCATTAAAACAGGATAGGTGAGCAAGCCTGCATTCACATTGTCAGGATTTGCCCTGACCTTATCTTTGAACGAGGCACTTCGCTCAAGTTCGCCCTTGTAGGCATTCATATTCAGGTAAAGATACAGCTCAATGATCTCGGGCACATCTGACTGAACATAAATGGTCGCCTTTTCCGGATCAATTCCCGCCGCCAGATATTCGATCAGTACCTGTTTTACATTACCGTGCAGATCTTGCGGGGTAGGATGCGTGGTCAGTGAATGCAGATCCGCTATAAAGAAAAAGCAATTATACTCATGCTGCATTTGCACAAAGTTTTTTACCGCCCCATAGTAGTTACCTAAGTGTAGTTTTCCGGTGCTCCGGATGCCGCTTACAACAGTTTCCATATCGTGGCGAAAGTAAGGAATTTTTCTATTTTTGATATCGATGAAATTGATGATGAAAAGGGTGCATCATTACCTGTACCTCGGTTCGGTGGGCTTTTTTTTTATACTGTTATATCCACTTTTGTATCATTATTCCCGGAAAGGTGACCGTTTCAGGAAAATGAACGGGATCCGGCGTATCTTCGGTTTCCTAAGCTCGTCCGTTGTCGGCATATTTTATCGGTATAGATTTGAAGAGAAGATCGACTGGAACAAGCATTATATCATCTGTGCGAACCACAGCTCGAATCTGGACATTACGGTTATCAGTCAGTTACTACGTTCAGGTTATGCGTTTATGGGTAAGGAGGAGTTGCTTGACAATCCGGTTACGGCCCTGTTCTTTAGAACCATCGATATTCCGGTAAATCGGGAAAGTAAAATGAGCGCTTTCAGGGCATTTAAGCGCGCGGAAGAATACCTTAGGAACGGCATAACGCTGGTGATCTTTCCCGAAGGAAAGATCCCAAACGATTTTCCGCCTGTCTTACATCCCTTCAAGAACGGTCCGTTCCGCCTGGCAATAGAGCAAAAAGTACCTATTATTCCGGTTTCTATAAAAAACATTTGGAAAATCATGTGGGATGACGGTCTGAAGTATGGAAGCCGGCCAGGAATTTGCAATATTTGTGTCCACAGCCCTGTTGCTACGGACCACCTTACGATAGATGATGCCGACACTTTACGCGACAGGATCTTTAAGATCATAAAGGAAGGAGTAAATAATGATTGACGATCAGGTCATCGAAAAGATAGCGCATCTGGCGCGCCTGAAAATAGATCAGGCCGAAAGTGAACGGTTGAAAAAGGACATGAACCGGATCCTGGGATTTATGGACAAGTTAAATGAGGTGGATACAACTGATGTAGAACCTCTGATCTATATGACCGAAGAAAAAAACGTGTTGCGAAGGGACGTTGCCGGGCATCAGGTAATGACGCAGGAAGCTTTACAAAATGCACCGAAACACGACGGAAAATATTTCCGGGTGTCGAAAGTTATCGATAACTCATAATTCCTGTAACATTAACAGGCAGTAATTAGTCAAAATAGAAAAATGATGAGTCAGAACGCGTTAATTTCCATTACCGATATCGGAAGAAAGTATGTTATCGGCGCTGAAGTGATCCATGCACTTAAATCAGTATCCCTGTCGATAAATAAGGGTGAATTCGTTGCACTGATGGGACCTTCCGGCTCAGGGAAATCTACCCTGATGAACATCTTGGGTTGTCTTGACACACCAACAAAGGGCGAGTATATCCTCAACGGTATCCGTGTAAGTGAAATGTCAGACAACGAGCTGGCGGAAGTGCGAAATAAAGAGATCGGTTTCGTGTTTCAGACGTTTAACCTGCTGCCCCGGTCGTCTTCTCTCGACAATGTCGGCCTTCCATTAGTATATGCTGGAATTGGCAAAGAACAGCGCGAAGAGCGGGCTAAAAAAGCACTCGAAAACGTAGGATTAGGTAATCGTATCGATCATAAACCCAATGAGCTTTCCGGAGGACAGCGTCAGCGGGTGGCGGTTGCCAGGGCATTGATCAATAATCCTTCCATTATTCTTGCCGATGAGCCTACCGGGAACCTTGATACCAAAACATCGGTTGAGATCATGGGGCTTTTGGAGGAAATTCACTCTAAAGGAAACACCATTATTCTTGTTACGCATGAGGAAGATATCGCATTACATGCTCATCGGATCGTACGGATGCGGGACGGGCTGATTGAAAATGACTATTTGAATCAGAATATTAAAACCGTTTCACCACGGCTGCAGGAGATGGCAGAAAAAGGAGTGGATTTCGAGCAAATAAAATAAGTCATTTCCTGATGAAAATTTATACGAAAACGGGGGATAAAGGATATACATCATTAATAGGAGGGACCCGTGTTCCGAAGTATCATTTACGAATAGAAACTTATGGTACTATAGATGAACTCAACTCCCATATCGGTTTGATCAGGGATCAAGAGCTTGCGGCAGAACAAAAGCAGCTGCTGAAGGAAATTCAGGATCGGTTGTTTACGATCGGGTCGTCATTGGCATCTGATCCGGAGAGGTCAAAAATGAAAATCCCTGATCTGAAAGGGGAGGATATTGAGCTTTTGGAAGCCGAAATGGATAATATGAATACGCATCTGCCCGAGCTGCGTCATTTCATTCTGCCTGGCGGAATTACAACCGCATCTTATTGTCATATCGCGCGATGTGTATGCCGGCGTGCCGAGCGTTTGGCTGTTCAGCTGGGCGACGAGACCTTCGTTGATGAGAACGTTGTCATCTATCTTAACCGCCTCAGCGACTTCCTTTTTGTGCTGGCCAGAAAGGTCTGTTTTGATCAGCAGGTAGAGGAGCATAAGTGGCTGCCCAGGGATTAGAAATCCATTTTTATTTTAAATTCTAAAATATTTTATTATACTTT
>DASWXL010000005.1:0-9322 GCA_036405495.1 Sphingobacteriaceae bacterium
TCCTGCCCGTTAAACCTGGCCCTGAGAAACTGGAACTTGTTCTCGAGCTCTTCATCGTCAAAAACCTCCAGATCGGCCTTGTCGCGATAGCTCCAGGAAAACTTATCCCTTCCTGGAAGCTCGCCCGGATAGTCATTCAGATATTTGCCTGAATAGATGAACAGGTCTACATCTTTGAATAATAGCAGCTTCTCGGCGATCTTGTCGTTTCTGGAGTCAAAGCCTTCCTGGTGGGCCTCACCGATATTCGTGAGAATACCGATAGTGGGCTTAATAACCCGCTCGAGGTTACCCATTTCGCCATTTTTTGAGATACCGGCTTCAAAGATAGCCATGTCGTTCTCGCTATTCATTTCCCAGACCGACAAAGGGACACCAATTTGTGAATTGTAGCTTTTAGGACTGCGTACAATGTTTCTTTCGGGCGCAAGCAACTGATATAACCATTCTTTGACGATTGTCTTACCGTTGCTTCCTGATATCCCGATAACCGGGTAAGAAAATTTACGGCGATGGTGGGCCGCCAGCTGCTGCAGGGCGTTAAGCGTATTATTAACGACAAAAAAATTACCGTCATGATAAGCCGACAGGTTGAAGTCAGCGTCAGAGACCACAAAGCTTCGGACCCCGGCTTCATAAACATCCGAAATAAAGGCATGACCATCACGGCGCCCGGAGAGGGCGAAGAAAAGTGCCTGACCGGCGTCTGATACCTTTCTGCTATCTGTTAAGAGCGTCCGGATCCGAGCTTCGGGCCGGGAGATGTAAGCCTTTGCAGAAAGGACCTCAGCGATTTCCTTAACAGGATAGAGAATATGATTCATACACGACGAATTTCATTAAAAATTACGAATTTCAAGGCCAAAGATGGAAGATCAAAGAGGACGCCAACTGGTGTTAAGCAAACAGCAGGCCAGACAAAAGATCGAAAGCTATTGTGCTTACCAGGAGCGGTCACAGCAAGAGGTCCGCAACAAACTATATGAAATGGGATTAAGGACAGCCGATGTTGAAGAGGTCATTGCCGAACTGATACAAACCAACTTTCTGAATGAAGAGCGATTTGCATTGGCCTATGCGAGCGGAAAATTCAGGCTGAAACAATGGGGACGCAAGAAGATCAGACAGGGACTGAAGGTTAAGGGTGTTCCAGACAAGCTGATATCAAAAGCACTTTCTTCCATTGAAGACAGCCAGTACGTACGTACACTTGCCGATATTCTGGCAAAAAAAAGCAGCCAGCTGACGGAAAAGCACCCGGCAAAAAGAAAAAACAAACTGGTTCAGTATGCCATATCAAAAGGATACGAAACTGATTTGATTTTTGACACTCTGAAAAGCAGCAACTTAGCGAAAAGCGGGGAAAATTTCTAAAAATTTTCTTGACAGAAGTGCTTTTCTCTCTATATTTGCATCACCAAAACGCGAAAGTAGCTCAGTTGGTAGAGCACAACCTTGCCAAGGTTGGGGTCGCGAGTTCGAATCTCGTCTTTCGCTCTAATGCCTTCCAAAAGGAAGGCATTTAAAGTTTAAAGTCACCTGTTCAGGTGACGAAAATTAAAAGACCACCTGCCTAGGTGGTGGAACTGGTAGACACGCAGGACTTAAAATCCTGTTCGCCCTAAAGCGAGTGCGGGTTCGATTCCCGCCCTAGGTACGAAAAGCCGATCAAAAGATCGGCTTTTCGATTTTTACGATACTATCTTCCAAAGAAATACAGCAGCATATCATCCATCAGCGTCCGCCATTGGCCCCATGAATGCCCCTGATTGACTTCGATATACTTTAACTCATTCCCTTTTGCTTCGAAAGCAGCCCTGACAATCCGGGTGAACTCGGCACCATCGAAACTTGCGCCCGTGGTCAAAAATACTTTCACCGGCAGTTTTGGCAATGTAACCAGCTGCTCGATGAGGTTCGGGCGGCTCCAGTATGCAGGCGAATTAATGGCAACCATTCCAAACACATCGTTCGCACTGATCGCAAAATAAGTACTATTGACTCCCCCATACGAAGTTCCTAAAATACCCCTTCCCTCGGCGGCACGAAGGGCCTTGTACGAACGCTCCACTACCGGCAATAACTCCTGCTTATAGAATGACAGGTAACTCTTGTTCGTCAGTAACTCGTCTGCCCTTTTATTCACAGACAGGTTTTCCGGATCCCGCGGATCAATAAAAACCAGCATAACCGGCCCGATCTTCCCGGCAGCGATCAGGTTGTCGGTCACCGTTACAAGAGCCCCCATCCGGTCGTCTGCATATTCATGCCCGTCGGTAACATAAACAACCGGGAGAGCCTCCAGGTTATCGTATGCAGCGGGAGTATAAACCTTGTAGTTCAGATCGTAACCAAGTGCCCTGCTGCTGATCAGCATGTTTTCAGACAACTTGCCCTTCTTGATATTGCTTTGCGGGATAGTCCAAAATTCCGTTTTGAAATCGGGCATCCGCAATTCGGAGTTATAAACACCACCGCCTGCACCGGAAAACTGCTTATAGGCATTTGCCGGATCGAGGATCATTTCCTTATCATCGAGCACGATCTTGTAGTCGATACGGGCATCACCCGGGAAACTGGTCTTATGAAACCATAAATCTGTTCCCGGAAGCTGAGTTCCCTTCAATCCCGGGCTTCCCCAGCCAAAATCTCCCACCCAGGCAACACTTTTTGCACTTCCCCGATAGAGAAACGCTACCGAATCACCAACGGTAAGTGGGATCTGGTGATGCGATTTAAGCGCATCCCAATAGGTGTCCAACGCTCTCTTTCTGGCCTGTGCATCTTCAATTTTGCTGATATCGGTCAGCTTGTTCCAGCGTTCAGAAAATAAACCTGGCAATTCCTGTCCAATTCCCGCCGAATAAATTGACATCAGCAAACTAACGGCAATTAGTCTCTTCATTTTTCGATTTTCTATAAAGATGCGAAAAACCTGTCGCCATAAGCGGAAACTAATTCAAAAAAGCGACTGTTATTCCTGTAAACCACAATGCCATGAAAACAACAGCCCTTTTTATTGTTCTGCTACTATTAGCTTCGTGCGGTGGGACACCAAAAGACTTTTCGACTGTATCTCAAGGGATGACGCAGCAAGAGGTGATCCGGCAAGTGGGTGAGCCGGCCTTGAGAAAAGATATAGAAGTTGCCATACTATGGACCTACCCTCAGCACGACAGGACGGTAGTTTTCAGAGCAGATACCGTATACGACATCATGACGTCCAGGGAAGCGAGAGAGGATTCGATCAAAGCCTCTCTGCAGCATCTTGGCCGCGATATTAAGAAAGGCGCAAAAAAGATAGGCAGTAAGCTCGACAGTGCCGGCGAACGCCTGATCGACAAACTGGAGGACGACACAGCCGGAAAACAATAACGGATCCCGGGTCCACGATGAACCATCTTTTTTTCCAATGCCACATCATTAATGACCGACCTGACATGGAGTTGATGTGGAATAAGCAGTATCTTGTCCGGGCAAATCAACAAACATACTATGAGCATCCGATCCGTTAACCCAGCCAATGGAGAGGTTATCAAAGAATATCAGGAATTTTCGTACGATCAGATAGCATCGATCATACAAGCTGTGGATGCGGCCTGCGGGCTGTGGCGGGAAACTTCCTTTGCCGACCGGTCTGTTTTCATGAATAAAGCCGCCCAGGTATTACATTCACGCAAAGAAGAGTTCGCCCGATTGATGGCTCTGGAGATGGGAAAGCCGGTTACACAGGGGATCGCTGAAGTTGAAAAATGTGCTGCTGTCTGCGAGTACTATGCCGGCAATGCTGCCCAATTCCTAGCTCCGGAAGTTATTAAGACGGAGGCCGCAAAAAGCTTCGTTACATTTCAACCGCTTGGCACCGTGCTCGCAATTATGCCATGGAATTTCCCCTTCTGGCAGGCGTTCCGGTTCCTCGCACCTGGTTTAATGGCTGGAAACTGCGCGGTTTTAAAGCATGCGTCGAATGTTCCGGGATGTGCACTGGCCATTGAAAAGGTGATGCGGGAGGCCGGCTTTCCTGAGAATACTTTCAGAACCATTCTGGTGGGCAGTAAAGCGGTGGATCAGATCATTGAAAATCCGCTCATCAAAGCTGTGACGCTTACGGGAAGTACAGAGGCCGGAAAACAAATAGCTCAAAAAGCCGGCAGCTTACTAAAAAAGGTCGTCCTTGAACTTGGCGGCAGCGATCCGTATGTTATACTTGAAGACGCGGACCTGGATTTGGCTGCAGAGACCAGTGTGAAAGCCCGTTTGGTTAACAGCGGCCAGAGCTGTATTGCGGCTAAACGATTTATTGTTGTGGAAAGCGTTGCCGATACATTCACTGGCAAATTCCTGGAAAGAATGCAGGCAATACATGTGGGGGATCCGTTGGATAAAGCTACAGAAATCGGGCCGCAGGCCCGTATTGAACTCAGGGACCAGCTTCATGAGCAGGTACGGAAAAGTGTCGCTGCCGGAGCACAGTGCGTTCTGGGCGGCGAAAAACCTGACGGAAATAATGCCTTTTACCCGCCCACCATCCTGACGGCTGTAAAACCCGGAATGCCGGCCTATAATGAAGAAACTTTCGGACCCGTAGCGTCGATCATCAGGGCAAAAGATGAAGATGATGCGATCCGGATCGCAAACGATACGAATTTCGGTCTTGGGGCGGCAATCTTTACTACCGATCTTATCAAAGCCGAACACATAGCAGCAACAAGGCTGGAAGCTGGCTGTTGCTTTGTAAATGCCCAGGTACATTCAGACCCTCGTCTTCCGTTTGGAGGCATTAAAGACTCAGGGCTTGGAAGGGAACTAGGGATTTACGGAATTAAGGAGTTTGTGAATATCAAGACCGTTTTTGTTAAATAGTTTTGAAGTCAGCAGCCAAAAGTGACAAAATAGCTGAATCCAGGAAGCGTCCTTTAGCATAGTAATTCTCCCGAAAATAAGCCTCCTGAACAAACCCAAATTTCTCAAGCAAATGGCGCGACGCGGTATTTGAAGGATTTATGTTCGCCTCAACACTGTGAAAGTTAAGTGAATTGAAACCATATTCCAGGACTGCTGCCATTGATTCGTTCGTAATTCCCTTCCGCCAAAAGTCCGATCTCAGCATGTACCCGATCTCTGCTCGATGGTTTTGCCGGTCAATTCTCCAGTAACCGATTGTTCCGATCAGCTTCCGGTCTTCCTTAAGACTGACAACCCAATTGATCCCTGTATTTTCGGCCAGAGAATCATCGATACTATCCATTAGCCCATAAATATCTTCCAGGCTTCGCGGAGGTTCTCTATCTAAAGATTGCAGTACAAGAGGGTCGGTTCGAAGATCAAACAAATCGTGTGCGTCTGGCCGGATGAGTGGACGCAACAAAAGCCTCTTTGTTTCAATTTCGGGTACCGGAATTAAGCTTAGATTCAACATATCGGGTTTCATCTGGTGATTACTAAGCTAAATAATTTTGATTTGAAATTGATGTGGTTATATTTGCACATCCCGGTTATTTGATCCGGACCAAAATATGCTTAAACATTTCACTCATCACGTACATTTCCATCATCGCCAAGTGTGGCGATAGATGATTTTGTATGTTTCTACGTGAAACTGTTTTTTAAGAATATATGTTGGTCAGATTAATAATAACAAGTGAAAACACTCAAGATAGCTATCCAGAAATCGGGTAGATTAAACGAAAAATCAGTAGAGCTTCTCAAAAATTGCGGCTTAAGTTTTGAAAACTATAAAAGCTCGCTGATCTCTGCGGTATCAAACTTTCCATTAGAAATTCTCTTTCTCAGGGATGATGACATCCCTGAATACGTTCAGGATGGAATTGCCGACCTCGGCATTGTCGGGGAAAATGTCATCAACGAAACACAGGTTGAAGTGAACTATCTGCAGCGACTTGGTTTCGGAAAATGCACGCTAAAGATCGCCGTTCCAAACAACAGCACCGTTCAAACGCTGGAAGACCTTAACGGGACAGCCATAGCGACCTCTTATCCCGTCATCCTCAAAAACTTTTTACGAAAGAATAACATCGATGCCGAGATCCGTACTATCTCGGGTTCGGTTGAGATATCGCCGGGTCTTGGACTAAGTTCCGCCATCTGTGACATCGTATCAACCGGCGGAACTTTGAGGAGCAATGGTCTCCGGCCATTTGCAGACGTATTAACATCAGAGGCTGTACTGATCGGGCGGAACGGACATGACGATCCGATCATACAGGAGCTGATCCAGCGGATACAGTCGGTGCTTCGGGCGAAAGAAACCAAGTATGTTGTTTTGAATACGGAAAGAAAGAACCTCGACGAGATCACCGCCCTGCTTCCCGGAGTAAAAAGTCCGACGGTAGTACCATTGGCAGAACCCGGATGGGTAGCCGTTCATACCGTAATTGCGGAGAAAGATTTTTGGAACAAGATCAACAAACTGAAGGCGGCAGGTGCTCAGGGCATCGTAGTAATGCCGATAGAAAAGATAATTTTATAGCCGATATAGCGATTAACCTAAAGTTAAATACATCTTTTACAGAATTGAAAATCTACAACATAAACACCTTAACTAAAGAAGAGATTGATTTGCTCTGCAAGCGCAATACGGATGAAGACCGATCCGTTGCCGAAAGGGTTCAGCAGCTGATTTCTGACGTCAGATCACACGGCGACCAAGCACTCTTCGAGCTTACGCTGCGCTTTGATAAGGCGGCATTGGATAGGCTCTATCTTGACAAAGCCGACCTGGAGGAACTTGCAGCAGCTATTGGCGACGCTGAAAAAGAAGCCTTAAATGTCGCCTGTGAGAACATTCGGAAATTCCATCAATCGCAGATCAGGGATGAACAACAGGTAGAAACGACGCCCGGGGTAACCTGCTGGCGGGAAAACCGTCCGATCGAACGGGTCGGGCTTTACATTCCGGGAGGAACTGCGGTCCTCCCAAGTACCTTTTTGATGGTCGGCGTACCTGCAAGGCTCGCGGGCTGCAAAGAGATCGTGGTCTGCACTCCTCCGCAGGCGGACGGAAAAATAAACGGTTACATCGCCTATTGCGCTGTATTGCTCCAAATAGACCGCGTTTATCTCGTTGGGGGTGCCCAGGCTATTGCAGCGATGGCATTCGGCACCGAAACCATTCCCAAAGCGGATAAGATCTTCGGCCCCGGCAATCAATACGTTACTAAAGCGAAGACCATGATCCTGTCGGCTACCGGTACTGCTATCGACATGCCGGCAGGTCCTTCAGAAGTTCTGGTGATCGCAGATGAAACTTCAAGGCCTGACTTTCTGGCAGCCGACCTGCTGGCCCAGGCAGAACATGGAATTGATTCTCAAAGCATTTTAGTTTCTACTTCAAGCGACATTATAGATCGTACGATCGAAGCGATATATACTCAGCTCAGGGAGCTGCCGCGAGCCGCAATCGCCGGAAAAGCGATCGAAAACTCCTACGCCGTCAAGGTTGATACTCTTGAGCAGGCAATGACTTTCAGCAATACATATGCTCCCGAACACCTGATACTGGAAACAGATCTCTGGCAGGAGCTGATCGGCAAAGTAAGCAACGCTGGGTCGGTATTTCTCGGGCACCTCTCGCCTGAAAGCGTGGGCGACTATGCATCGGGAACAAACCATACGCTTCCCACGAGCGGCTTCGCAAGAGCATATTCAGGGGTATCTGTGGATTCGTTCGTTAAGAAGATCACATTTCAGCATATATCGCCTGCCGGGATCAGGCATTTAGGGCCGGCAGTTGAGGTACTGGCAGAACTTGAAGGACTGCAGGCACACAAGAATGCAGTAAGTATTCGTTTAAAAGATTGATCAATGTTTGAATTAAATAAGATCCTTAGGGACAACATCAGGGACCTTGTCCCCTACTCCTCCGCCCGCGATGAATTCCAGGGGGAAGCTTCCATATACCTCGATGCAAATGAGAACAGCTTCGGCTCGCCGCTTGATGCGGAATACAACCGGTATCCGGATCCCTTGCAGCAACGGCTGAAAAAGCGCTTAAGCGAGATCAAGGGCGTCCCGCCACAGAACATTTTTATTGGAAATGGCAGCGACGAAGCGATCGACATTCTCTTCCGGGCATTTTGCCGCCCGGGAATCGATAATGTAATCATCGTTCCGCCAACCTATGGCATGTATGAGGTGTCGGCAAAGATCAACGATGTTCAGGTGAAGAAGGTGAGCCTTTTGCCCGACTTCCAGCTAAATCTTGAAGGCATAGCCGAAGCAATAGACAACAACACCAAACTGATCTTCATCTGCTCGCCCAATAACCCTACCGGCAACTCGATGGACCGTGAAGACATGGAGACGATCCTGGCCAACTTCAACGGCCTGGTAGTGATCGATGAAGCTTACATCAATTATTCACGCCAGAAAACGTTCATTCAGGAGCTCACTGAATATGCGAATCTAGTTGTTCTGCAAACGTTGTCAAAGGCATGGGGGCTGGCCGGTCTGCGGCTTGGCATGGCTTTCGCCAGTGAAGAGATCATCGAAGTATTCAATAAGGTAAAACCGCCGTATAACGTAAATAAGGCATCACAGGAGTTAGCCCTCGAAGCACTGCAGAACGTGGATCGGGTGAATGACTGGATCAGGCAAACCATTGGCGAGCGCCAAAAACTCGTTTCCTCCCTCTTACAACTTCCCATCGTTACGAGGACATATCCTTCTGACGCAAATTTTATTCTCGTACAAACTACCCATGCTAACAGGATTTATCAGTTCCTCGTAAACAAGGGGATTATCGTGCGCGACCGCTCTAAAGTAGCGCTGTGCGAAGGGTGCCTGCGCATAACGGTAGGCACACCCGAAGAAAACCAGACCTTATTAGCCGCATTACAGGATTATCAATGAAAAAAGTACTTTTTATAGACAGGGACGGAACGATGATCATTGAACCGCAACCCTCCCAACAGGTCGATACCCTCGAGAAACTTGAGTTTCTGCCCTACTGTATCTCGTCCCTCAAAAAGCTTCAGGACCATGACTATGAACTGGTAATGGTGAGTAACCAGGACGGACGCGGCACAGAAAGCTTCCCTGAAGACGACTTCCGGAAACCGCATCAGAAGATGCTTAATATCCTTGCTTCTGAAGGGATCACATTTGCAGAGATCTTTATCGACAACTCTTTTCCGCATGAGAACAGCCCGAACCGAAAACCTAATACCGGCTTAATGACCAGATATCTGGCGGCGAATCAAATTGACCTGGAAAACTCCTACACCATCGGCGACCGCCCGACGGACGTTCAGCTGGCAGAGAACCTGGGATGTAAGGCCATACGCTATTTTCAGGGCGAGGA
>DASWXL010000006.1:0-3986 GCA_036405495.1 Sphingobacteriaceae bacterium
AGTGCCTTTTTGGCCGGTCAGGACGTCAAGGCCAGGGAGAAACGTTATGAACCCCGAATTCCTTACAATGAAAAGAAGCCGCTGATCGTTTCCGGCAACGGTGGCGATGGCAGGAATCTGCTGTATCATTCTATGCTAACCGGTTATACGCCCGGACTAGGTCTTGGATACAGTATCACCACCGATAGCATTTCGGGAAAGAAGATCACGGGTCGAAACCTCAGCATGGCATGGCTTTACAAGATCGCCTATTCGGAAGGTAAACGATATTTCAACGACCACAATGTCGTCTTTGATACAAAGAGGAAGTATGATTTAACATCGGCAAAACATGGCGAAGCATATCGCGACTGGCTTATTGATAATCATGGCTTTTGTTATGAGTTATTGGTTCCCTTGGCTCTGAAAAGCGATGCCTATAAGGTGATGCAACAAGATCTGCGACGATTTTTTACCAGCTATGATGCGGAGTTGGAAAAGCGGAAGAAGGAATGCCTGATTTTAGTTCGAACGTCTAAAACCGACAAGATCGCTAGTGGAGGCGGAACGGTCAAACACCAGATGGATAGGTTTGGCTGGGACCTTCAGAATGCTTCACTGGACAATCTCATCTTTCGTCTCAACTTCAACCAGGTAACGTCCATGCCGCTTTTGAATGAAACTGGGTATAAAGGTCGGGTAGATCTTTCAATAAAAGCAGCCTTCCCGGATCTGGAGGCCGTCAATAGAGAACTGAAACGGTACGACCTCCAATTCATTAAAGCCGATCGGGAGATTGAGGTACTGGTGATCTCCGACCGTGATCCGGCAACTTCCCACCAGGCAGTTCAATAAAATAATGTATTGTTATGAAAAGATATTTATTCCTAATATTTATGCTGCAACTGGCGCTGGGCGCTAGTGCACAGTTCAAGTTAGCCGGGAAGGTGTTGGGCGCCGATGATCAGCTTCCTTTAATAGGCGCTACTGTAAAAGTTCTCGGTAAGCCCCTTATCGCCACCACCAATACAGAAGGAAATTTTTCAATTACCATAAGCGGCGACTCCGCTGTTCTTTCGGTGAGCTATCTGGGATACAAGACTAAATCGGTAACCGTATCACCCACCGTAGGCAGCACAGTAATCATCAAGCTGGATAAGGACGCCACACAGCTTAATGAGGTGGTGGTGTCCACCGGGTACCAGGAGCTTTCGGGTGAGCGCACCACTGGTTCCTATGTTCAGATTGATAAAACGCTGTTTAATCGCAGCGTCGGTACAGATGTAATCAGCCGTCTGGCCGACGTGGTTCCCGGTCTCATATTTAATAGGGCAGGAGGCAACCCCACCAACCGAACCAATATCAGTATCCGCGGCCAAAGCACTATTTCAGCCAATCCTGAGCCGCTGATCATTCTGGATAACTTTCCATACGAAGGTGACCTGAACACCATTAATCCGAACGATGTGGAAAGTATTACCGTTTTGAAAGATGCCGCTGCGGCATCGGTGTGGGGTGCCCGGGCCGGTAACGGTGTGATCGTGATTACGACCAAAAAAGGCATGTTTAATCAACCGGTACAGGTCTCCGTAAATTCCAGTCTGACGATGGGTGATAAGCCCGATATGTTCTACATGCCGGCGATGTCGGCTTCGGATTATATTGATATCGAACAGAAGCTGTTTGCCAATGGCTATTATCAGAGTGCCGAACTTAACAAAAACCGGACACCATTGACCCCGGTAGTGGAGCTGCTGATTGCGCAAAGGGATGGCTTAATATCATCAGGCGAAGCGGCTGAGAAAATTGACGTGCTTCGCCTGAACGATGTAAGGAATGACATCAATAGCTACCTGTATCGGAAAAGCACTGCTCAACAGTATTCGTTGAACATCCGTGGGGGAAGCGATATTCAGCGCTTTTATGTTGCTGCCGGTTATGACAAGAACTTGTCTTCTTCCGTGGGCGACGAGTTCCAGCGTTTGACGCTGAATGCCAGCAATACTTACGCATTACTGAATAAAAAGCTGCAACTGACAACCGGGTTGTATTTTATGAGCAATCGGCGGCCGCAAAATTCCATGCATTTTACGGACTACGGCCTGAACTCAGGGCATCCGATTTACCCCTATGCGCGGTTGGCTGATGTTAATGGCAACCCGCAATCGACAATCCATAACTACAGGCAACAGTTTGCGGAACAGGCAACTCAGAATAACCTACTGGCCTGGGACTTTAAACCGCTCGAAGAGCTGAGGTATGGGAACAGGGTATTCAAAGGAGCTGAATACAGGATCAACGCTGATGCGAAATACCAAATCTGGCCTTTTCTTAGTCTTTCTGTTCTCTATCAGCATAGTGCCGGTAATTCGGGAATGAATGACCGCAACCACCTTGAAAGCTTTTATACCCGTGATCTGATCAACCGGTTTACAATAGTTAACACCGATGGTTCATTTACCCGCCCCGTACCAATAGGTGACATTCTCGACGTAAGCGACAGCAGAATGACTGTTCACAACGTACGGGCGCAGGCGACTTTTAATCATGGCTGGAAGAAGCATCAGATTTCAGGCGTGGCCGGAGCCGAAGTTTCGAACTCCCGCACTGCAGGTAATCGGTACCGGCTGTATGGCTACGATGATGAACATGCCTCGAGCGCTGTGGTTGATTACTTAAATACCTACACATCTTATGTCAACCCGTCGTCGACCTCGAACAGGATCCCTAATATGGCGGGTAGGTCGGGCCTTTCCGATCGTTTCCTTTCTTACTATCTGAATACGGCTTACACGCTGAACGATCGGTATACTGCTTCCGTCAGCGGCCGTCTCGACCGGTCAAATTTGTTTGGTGTTGAAACGAACCAGAAAGGGGTACCGCTTTATTCAGCAGGCCTGAGCTGGAACATCAGCAGGGAGGGTTTCTACCAATTCAGTCCGCTGCCGGTTCTGAAGCTGAAAGCCAGCTTCGGTTATAATGGAAATATTGACAAAAGCTTGTCGGCCTATACCACAGCAATTTATTACAGCGCCTCTAATTCAAGTACCGGATTGCCGTTCGCCTATATCGAAAACCCGCCCAATCCGGAATTGCGATGGGAGCGGGTGCAGGTGATTAACACCGGGATTGATTTTGAAACGAAAGGCCGCATACTTGCGGGAAGCCTCGAGTATTATCGAAAACGGGGACTGGATCTCATTGGTACTACGCCTTTAGCTCCGCAAACCGGGATTATTGCATTTACGGGCAACACTGCCGATACCAAAGGTCAGGGTGTCGATCTGACGCTTGTCTCGAAGAATATCGACCGAAAAATTAAATGGCAGACACACTTGTTGTTCAGTTATGCGGAAGATAAGGTAAGTCGCTACCTGGTCAAACCGACCAACCTATCAGCCGAATACCTGGATGGAGGCTACGGAATGCCGCTTGAAGGAAGACCCCGCTATAGTATTTACAGCTTTAAATGGGCGGGGCTCGATCCGCAGACCGGCGATCCGCAAGGGTATCTTGATGGCCAGGTCAGTAAGGACTATGCAACAATCAAAGCGGGAATAACACCGGAGACCATCGTATTCCATGGCTCTGCCCGACCTCTTTATTTTGGTGCATTACGAAACACATTCAGCTATAGGGGATTGTCGCTGTCGGCTAACGTATATTATCGCCTGAAGTATTTTGTCAGGAAAGAATCGGTTCGATATGGCGATGTACTTGCAGGCAGAGGAGGACATGGTGATTACAGCATCAGATGGCAAAATCCCGGTGATGAAAATTTTACCAGCGTTCCGTCAATGCCCCTGATCTCAAACGCCAACCGGGATCAGTTTTATCTATACTCTGAGGCACTTGTAGAAAGAGGTGACCATGTGCGGCTGCAGGATATCAGCTTGAGCTACGACCTGCCGGGTTCCCGCTTGCGCACGAAGTTGTTCCAGCAAATGAAGGTCTATGTCTATGCTAATAACCTGGGTATTCTTTGGAAAGCCTCAGATGGGCCGCTT
>DASWXL010000007.1:0-5460 GCA_036405495.1 Sphingobacteriaceae bacterium
GTTCATTTTCACATAACTCAAACAGTTTCTCTCCTGCACCGGTTAGGATTAGAGTAACTTAACTGAATTGTGATGGAAATGCAAAACAAAACAGCGCTTATTACCGGCGCCACCAGCGGCATCGGCTTTGAACTTGCCAAACTGTTTGCCCGGGATAAGTTTAATCTTGTGCTGGTCGCCCGCACGTTTGAAGACCTTAACCGGGCCGCTGTGGATCTAAAGGCTATTGGCGCACCTCAGACGATCGTACTTCCAAAGGATCTGAGCAAACCGGGAGCAGCGGAGGATATCTATGAAGAAACGCGACGATTGGGATTGCCGATCAACGTACTGGTGAATGATGCCGGTCTTGGGCAGCGTGGTAAATTCGCAGAAGTCGATTTCCAGAAAGACCTTGAGATCATTAACCTGAATATCATTTCGGTGGTTCATTTAACGAAATTATTCCTTAAAGACATGTTAGCGCGTAACGAGGGTCGGATCCTGCAGGTGGCATCGGTGGCATCCTATCAGCCCACCCCCCTTCTCGCAGTTTACGCCGCGTCCAAGGCATTTGTCCTTTCGTTTACCGATGCTCTTATCAATGAGGTGAAAGACACAAATGTTACACTTACGGCTTTGATTCCAGGCCCCACTGATACCGACTTCTTCACTAAAGCGGATGCAGAGCACACGGTTGCTGCTCATAAAACAGACGATCCGGCGGTTGTCGCTAAGGAGGGCTACGATGGTTTAATGAAGGGCGAACACCATGTTACAGCCACGGCCCTGGTGCAGGCGCAGGTCGCCATGAGTACTGCCCTGCCCAATGAAGCAGTTTCAGCCATGGCGAAAAAGTATATGGAAGAGGATGACACGAATAAAAAACGGTAACGGATGATGGTCAGAGCTGGAACCGACGTACCACATGATGATTTGCCTGATCGAAACATCGGAATTAATCGAATGGGGAGGTTTCCTGATCATTGTCATATTCGTCTTTGCAGAAACCGGATTGCTGTTAGGACTGGTTGTTCCCGGCGGAGAAACTCTACTTTTTACAACCGGCCTTCTGGTCAGCAGCCGCACCCTGCAGGTTGAGATAACAACTCTGCTCCTTTGCGTAATGGCCGCCGCAATTGCTGGCGATATCTCCGGCTTTTATATCGGCAGAAAACTCAAGAAACGTCTCTATCGACAGAAAGACACATGGTACTTCAAAAAGAAATACCTCACGATAGCGGAAGAGTTCATTCAAAAGCATAAAAAGGGCGCGCTGATCTTTGGAAAGTTCATGCCGGTAATCCGTCCTTTCACCCCCGTGATCACGGGCACCTCCGCAATGCCTTTTCAGGTTTTTATTTCTATATCTGCCGTAGCTGCTGTCCTTTATGTGAGCGCCTTTACCCTGGCCGGCTATCTGCTTGGAGAGCAATTCCCCATGATAAAAAATTATCTGGCGTATATTTTACCGTTGAGCATTGTGATAGCCCTGGTGCCGGTGATTATTAAGATCCGGAAAAGAACGTAAACTTTTGCGCTCCTGCATCTCGTTCCGTCCTTTCCGGTCACCCTTTCAGCGATCGTATGAAATCAGGGATC
Source organism: Sphingobacteriaceae bacterium (assembly GCA_036405495.1). GTDB lineage: Bacteria > Bacteroidota > Bacteroidia > Sphingobacteriales > Sphingobacteriaceae > DASWTL01. The sequence goes on from DASWXL010000007.1 coordinate 1,582, forward strand.
CTTTCCATGCCATCAGGCTGGCCGATAAGTTTAACGAAAGCACTCCCAACGATTGCGCCCCTGGTATATTGAGCCGCTTTACCGAAGCTGGCCCTGTCGGATATTCCGAAACCGATCACAGTTGGATTTTTCAGGCTCAGCGCCTGAATGCGCGCGAAGTAACGTTCAACATCAGCTGACACGGACATATCTTTTCCGGTCGTAGATGACGAGGAAAGCATATAGATGAAACCGGTTGTCAGTTCGTCTATTTTCCGGATGCGTTCATCAGATGTCTGCGGAGTGACCAGAAACACCTGGCTGATATTATTTCTTTCAAAACATTCGCGATAAAGCTCTTCGTACTCGTACATCGGCAGATCAGGAACGATGACACCGTCGACACCCACCTCCGCACAGGCGGCACAGAACTTTTCAACCCCGAATTGCAGAACCGGATTAACATATCCCATGAGCAGAACAGGGATCGATACTCTTTTCCGCAGATCCCTGAGCTGCTCAAACAGAACATTAAGAGTCATTCCGTTTTCGAGCGCCTTCTGAGAGCTGTTCTGGATCACAGGCCCGTCAGCTACCGGGTCGGAGTAAGGAAAGCCGATCTCCAGGAAATCTGCGCCGCCTTTCTCAAGTGCCTGGGCGACGTCCAGCGTGCTATCCAGGCGGGGATAGCCTGCGGTGAAGTAAATCGAGAGTACAGGTTCACGTTTGGTTGCAAAGAGGTGGTTTAGTCGGTTCATGTTGTATGAGGTATGAGGTATGAGGTATGAGCGGCCTGAGCACGATGTCTGATTTCAGATTTGTGTTAAAGTCTAAAATATTGCATATAATTATTAAGATCCTTGTCGCCGCGACCGGAAAGGCATACCACGACGGTCTCTTTTCCGGTGAACTGCATTTTTTCAAGTTGGGCCAGGGCATGCGACGATTCGATAGCCGGAATGATACCTTCCAGCCGGGCTAGTTGCAAACCAGCCTGCATTGCTTCATCATCAGTAATGCTTGCAAATTCTGCACGTTTCACTTTATGCAGATGGGCATGCTGGGGTCCGATGCCGGGATAGTCCAGCCCGGCCGAAATTGAGTACGGCTCAACTACCTGTCCATCATCAGTTTGCATTAAGATTGTGCGGCTACCGTGCAGAACACCTTCCCTGCCCAGTACTGATGTTGCGGCCGAATGACCGCTGTCGATACCCTTACCGGCCGCTTCCACAGCAACGAGCCTGACGCCGATATCGTCGAGAAAATGATAAAACATACCTATCGCATTACTTCCCCCTCCTACGCAGGCCAGAACAAGGTCCGGGTTTTCCGATCCGGTCTTTTCCAGTAATTGCCTTTTTGTTTCTTCAGAAATAACCGATTGGAACCGTGCCACCATATCGGGATATGGATGCGGGCCAACAACCGAACCGATAATATAATGTGTATCCGCGGGATTGTTGATCCAGTCGCGCATAGCTTCATTGGTTGCATCCTTCAAAGTTCTGCTGCCGGACGTCGCCGCAACAACCCTGGCTCCCATCATCTTCATACGGGCAACGTTAGGCGCCTGACGTTCAATATCGACCTCGCCCATATACACCACGCATTCGAGTCCTTTAAGCGCGCAAACGGTGGCCGTTGCCACGCCATGCTGACCGGCGCCGGTTTCGGCGATGATCCGCTTTTTGCCCAGCCGTTCTGCCAACAAGATCTGTCCGATCGTGTTATTGATCTTATGGGCTCCGGTGTGGTTTAGGTCTTCCCGTTTCAGATAGATGGTTGTGCCAAACTTTTCCGATAACCGTTCTGCCAGGTATAGCGGAGAAGGCCGGCCTACGTAGTCGCGGAGAAGCTTTTGAAACTCCAGCTGAAACTGTTCTTCGCGCATGATCTCCAGGTAGTTCCGGCGCAGGTGCTCAACATTGGGGTACAACATTTCAGGGATGTAGGCACCACCGAAGTCGCCGTAATATCCTTTTTCATTTACATGGTAATTCATAGTTTCTCTGTTCTTAGTTTCCGAAAGGCCGTATTCAGGCTTTCAATATGCTTTATGCCAGGCTCGGTCTCGAACTTACTATTCAGATCCACGCCGTAAAGCCTTTCGTCCGTTAATTCATTTATGGCGGCGATATTCTCCAGACCTATCCCGCCGCTTAAAAAATAAGATTTTTGTAATTGATATTGTGCTAATTTATGCCAGTTGAACGCCTTTCCCGAACCTCCGTGATGTTCGGTTCTGGTATCAAAAAGGAATAGATCGCATACATCGGTATACTTGTTCAAATCCCCGAAACTGAAGTGCTCGTCTATACCAAAAGCTTTGATCACTTCAACGCCTTTTTCCCTTAGCAGCACGCAGGTCTCTGGTGTTTCACTACCGTGAAGCTGAACGGCATCCAGGTCGTATTGCCGGATCCTATCCTTCATGACTCCGACCGTTTCGTTAACAAAAACCCCGGTACGCCGGATTTCCTTTCCGGTGCCGATCAACATCGGATGAGGACCGACAAAGCGTTTCGAGTGAGAATAAAAGATAAATCCCATGTAATCCGGCTTAAGAGCCGACACTGCTATCATGTTATCAGCATCCCGCATCCCGCAGACTTTAATTTTCAGTCTTTTGCACATGACAGCAAGGTTTTAAAGCTGATAAGGGCCCTTTTTGAAAGCAGCGATTCTTCCGCTTCATAGTAGCAATCGCTGAAGGAAAGTAGTGGCTTTATTGTATTGATGGCAAGGGCAGCATTGCAGAGCACCACATTGTGCTGCTCATCCGTACCGTTTCCGTTTAACACATCCAAAAAGATCCTGGCTGACGCTTCAACAGTTTCACCGCCTGCAATAGCCTGTGGATCGATCTTTTCAAAACCCAGGGCCGCCAGCGAATACATCCGTTCTCCCGAATTCGAAAAGGTTTTAAAATCACATGTCAGTGAAACCTCATCATACCCCTCCAGTGCGTGAACTATCGTGTAACTTTTATCTGACTTTTGATACAAATAAGCATATAGTCTCGCTAACTCCAGACTGAAGACACCAACCATCTGACAGGACGGCTCGGCGGGATTAACCATCGGGCCTAACATGTTGAAGAATGTCTTCAACCCCAATTCCTTCCGTATCGGCGCAACCGTCTTCATTGCCGGGTGGAAGAGCGGAGCATGCAGAAAACAGATTCCAGCTTCATCCAGACTCTTTTTTATTATTCCTTCATCATTAGTAAATGTATATCCAAGATATTCCATCACATTAGACGACCCACAGCCGGAAGATACACCATAGTTGCCATGTTTGGCTACATGGTAACCAGCCCCGGCTACTACAAAGGAAGCCAGTGTCGATATATTGAACGTATTCTTTCCATCCCCGCCCGTTCCGCAGAGGTCGATAAGCTTATAACCGCTTAAGTCTGTTTTCAGGCAGAGATCAAGCATCGCATCCCGGAAGCCTTCAAGTTCTTCGACGGTGATATTACGCATGCAAAAAGCTGTCATGAACGCCGCGATCTGCGACTGGTTGTATTTTCCCTGGGTAAGATCAGTCAGGATCTCCTTTGCTTCCGGTCGGCTAAACGTCTTTTGCTCAAACAGATGGTTTAAAATCTTTTTCATCAATGGTCATAAAAAAAGGGTTACCATAGTGGCAACCCTTCATTAGTTTCGTTTTTATATTACTGTTACATACTAAGGCCTGCCATACGATCTCCCGTATGCCACCACCATGCTGTATGTAAAATATTATTGTTCATTTCCTACGCAAATATGTGTAAAGATATTCTGAATACAAATATTTTGTGAACTTTTGATGCGGTTTCTGCAAGATCTGGTTTCGGCGTGCCGGCTCATGATTTTTGACTTTTGACTTTTGACTTTTGACTTTTGACTTTTGACT
>DASWXL010000008.1:0-6368 GCA_036405495.1 Sphingobacteriaceae bacterium
CAGGTAGATGAAACAGATCATCATATCGGAACTGTAATTGTCAACTTTAGAAATTGTCTTTCTGAATATTCTGTGGGCGACAGTTTTAAATTTAAATCAACTACATTGTAAGTTATAATCAAGAAGCAGGTGGGTAACGAACAGGACCTGCCTGCTTCTTTTTAAGAATCTGATATGAAAAAATTTCAATTACCCTTGACATTTATCCTACTCTTTACCTTACTGTTGGGCTGTAAAAAAGATCAGGCACTGATAAACGATATTTCCGGGGATTATAAAATCGAACAAATTGTCAGTATCGATAATGGCCAGGAAACCGTAGCCGTTCCACAAAATGGTATAATTTCTTTTATAAAATGCCAGATCAGAAATAAGGACTCACAAAACTGCGATGGTTATTATCAGGTTGGCCCTGGTAACAGAATCACCTTTACTTACCTCCCTGAAAAAAAAGCTAATAATGAAGAACTCTTTATCAGCATCGGTGACATGAGTGTTGATCCGTATTTGGGTGGTGCTTTTGAAATCAGCGAGCGCAGCTCCGGCTCATTAGTACTGACACGATATGAATTTATTAGCGGCAACAGGACTTATAATTTAAAACTTAAACTGTCGAAAAATAATTGAGGCACTGCTCATTGGGAAAGGTACTTTTATATCTGCTGGCATTAATTCCTGTGGCTGGTTCAGCTCAAACTTCAGCCAGCCTCACCGGTTACCTGCGCGATGAAGTATCCGGAGAACGGCTGAACGCTGCTTCCGTATTTAGTTTAACCGACAATTCCGGAACCCGTACTAATGCCTACGGTTACTTTAATCTCAAGCTGAAAAGCGGACATCAGCGCATTACCGTAAACATGGTTGGATACTACCCCGACACCATTGTGCTTACTCTTGACAGGGACTCTACTCTCGACTTACATCTTCGTGTCAGGAACCACCAGCTCAGTGAAGTGATCGTTAATGACGCGGACAAAAGCCACTTATCCATAGGCCAGATGAACAAAGCAGCACTTAGACCCGCAGAGATAAAAGCATTGCCACGGCTTGCCGGAGAAGTAGATGTTATAAAAGCATTTCAGCTGATGCCGGGTGTAAGGTCTGGAAAGGAAGGTTCCAGCGACTTACATGTCCGCGGCGGAGGTCCGGACCAAAATCTAATTCTGCTGGATGGTGTACCGATTTATCATTCGTCTCACTCACTCGGCCTATTTTCAGTTTTTAACGCAGACGCCATTAAAAGTGCTGAACTTTCGAAAGGTGGGTTTCCATCCCGCTATGGGGGCAGGCTTTCATCTGTACTTGATATCCAGCTGAAAGAGGGTAACAGGGATCACTTCCGGTACGATGTATCAACCGGGCTGATCTCGTCGAAGCTGCTCGTTGAGGGGCCGTTAAAAAGCGATAATACTACCTTTATGTTAGGGGCCCGCAGAACATATCTGGATGTATTTGCAGCGTTGGCACAGGCAAGGGCGCAGAATAAAACCAGTTACGGGTTTTATGACCTGAATGCGAAGGTGAACCATCAGTTCTCGTCAAAGGACCGCTTATACTTCAGCATTTACTCGGGTAACGATCGGCTGAGGACCAGTTACCAATCAGCAACCGGCGATGACGAAAACCTCAATTCACTGAGCTGGGGAAGTGTTACTTCTGCACTCCGCTACAATCACCTTTTCAGCCGATCGTTATTTGGAAATTTAACACTTACTTACACAAAGTATCAGTTTGAGGTCCGCAACCTTTACAGGAAGGAGAGCGAAGAAACAGATTACTCGCTTTCATACCTCAGCAAGATCGGAGATGCGGGGTTTAAAACTGATTTTGATTACATTCATTCCAATAACCACTTTATCCGTTTTGGATCAAATATGGTGGTCCATCACTTCAGTCCGAATGTCACCCGACTGAAAAGTGTAGATAATGGCCTGCCATTGGCCGATACTGCTCTCAGCAACAACCAAATTCGCGCACTGGAGTACTATCTGTATAGTGAGGATGAAATTAGATTAAGTGACCGCCTGCAACTGAATGCAGGATTGCATTTTTCCGGATTTAACGTTCAGCAAAAGCATTATTTTTCCTTACAGCCACGCATCAATGTAAACTGGCTTTTAACAGAGCGTGATGCCCTCCGGGCGTCGTATGTCACGATGAGTCAGTATCTGCACCTTCTTACCACTACAGGTTCCGGAAGTCCGGCTGACCTCTGGATTCCATCAACACGAAATATCGCTCCGCAAAAATCATGGCAGGGCACGATAGGCTATGCACGAACGCTGTCGAAAAACTATGAAATTAACGTGGACGGGTTCTACAAGGAGATGAATGGTATTATAGAGTATACTCAGGGAGCGAGTTTTCTGGATGATAACCCGGAGGCTGGATTAATTGAGGAGGCTAGCCAGTCATTCGATTCAAAGGTCAGCACCGGAGCGGGTGAAGCTTATGGAGCAGAGGTATTCCTTAAAAAGACGAATGGTAACACTTCCGGCTGGATTGGGTATACCTTATCATGGAGTAACCGACTATTTGAAGATATCAATAACGGAAAGGCTTTCCCGTACAAGTATGACAACCGGCATAACCTGTCAATGGTCGCGAATCATCAGTTGAAAAAAGGCATTCGCCTCTCAGCTACCTGGGTTTATAACTCAGGTTTACCAGCGACCGTACCTTTATCTTCCTATTTATATTATGATGAAAACGGGCTTAACAGGGGGTCGATAGAAAACGTCAATGTAAGAAACAATATCAGGATGCGGAGTTACCACCGTCTTGATCTCGGGATCTCATTTATTAAACAAAAGAAAAAAGGAGAAAGGATCTGGAACATTTCCGTGTATAATGTTTACAACCGCCGAAACCCATATTTCATTGATGTGGGTAACCATTCGTCAAACGGAAGAACATACGCTCGCGAGTATTCTTTATTGCCAGTGATCCCTTCCTTTAGTTACAGCTATAGCTTTAAGTGATGATAAACAAAAACTATCTGGTATTACTGGCTTTCGCGCTATTTCAGTTTTCCTGTGAAAATTTTGTTGAAGTAGAGCTTGCCGACGATGAACCACAACTGGTTGTGAACTCGTTTTTTAACGCTGACAGTGCGCTCAAAGTAAGCGTTACCACTAACAAATTGATCAGCACATTTAATCACAATTTTGAAACGGTGGAAAATGCGGTGGTTGAACTCTATCAAAACCACCAGAACTCGGGCCTCTTAAGCAATGCCGGCCTTGGAAACTACCGCTTCAGCGATCGGCTGTCTGATGTCACTGGTACAATTTATAGTTTGAAGGTCAAAGCACCTGGTTTTGAGACCGCCGAAGCGACGGAGATCATGCCCCCAAAACCTGATATCACTTCCTTTACCAATGATCCTGCAACAGGCAATAGTGGCAGCATGTATAAGTCATACAAAGTCAAGTTAACATTGAAGGATATCGCTGAGAAGACAAACTTTTACTTTATAAGGGGTTGGCTAATTGATAAAAACAATAGAAAATGGCCGATATATTTTTCTTTAAACAATAACCTGGGCCAGTTTTCACCACGAAGTACTGCAAGCAGTGAAATGTACTTGTTTAATGATAAATCATTTAATGGTCAGTCGGCCCAGCTGGACCTGGGTCCGATCCAGGTGTACATTCCAACAGACGACGCATATTCGATCGCCATAGAACTGGCAAATACAACCGAAAGCTACTACGATTACCAATATTCAGTAAAAAAACAGGTAGAAACCACCCCTGTATTCGGCCCGGAAAGCAAACCGGTTTCGAACAACATCAAAAACGGACTGGGAGTTTTTGCCATTTACAACCCGGCAACATCAACTTTTAATGTTAAATAATACCGGGTCATCACCTATTGTCAATACATCCATTTTCTATCTTTACTCAACACCAAACCAGACCTTTACATGAAAACCCTGAAACAGTACTTCCTTTTATGCCTTATCCTTTTGGCAACAGCGGCCCAGGCGCAGGTTGACGTTCCTTTATTCACTACCAATTTCCCGCAGGAAGAATTTGCGGCAAGAAGAAATAAGGTATATGACGCTATCGGACCAAATGCGATCGCCATCTTACAGGGCGCTCCGGCACCATCAGGATATGTACGTTTCAGGCAGACTAACGAATTCTATTATCTGAGCGGCATTGAAGTGCCGCATGCATATCTGATCCTGAACGGCGCCAACCGGACAGCGAGCCTGTATCTTCCGCACCGCCATGAAGGGCGCGAGCGCAGCGAGGGCAAATTATTGTCGGCCGACGACGCAGACCTTGTCAAAAAATTGAGCGGCATTGAAAACGTTTATGGCGCTGAATTGATGACTGAACACCTGGGCCGGATGTCTGGCGCTTCTCAGGCATTTACACCGTTTGCTCCGGCCGAAGGACTGGCCACAAGTCGCGATCTGGCGGTAAGAGCTGTAGCGGATGCGGCCTCAGATCCGTGGGATGGATCGGTATCGCGTGAGTCCGCATTTATTAGCAAACTACGTTTGCGGTTTCCAAAATATGATGTCCGGGATCTGACGCCTACCCTCGATGCGTTGCGGCTAATTAAGAGTCCGCGGGAGATCGCTTTCATTAAAAAGGCCAGCCGTCTTTCAGGACTGTCGCTGATGGAGGCCATGCGATCTGTCGAGCCGGGAATGTATGAATATGAACTGGATGCAGCCGCCAAATACCACTATTACCGGAACGGCGCGCAGGGTGATGCTTACTACTCATTAATTGCCAGCGCTGAAAACGCCTACTATCCCCATTACAATGCCGGCAAACGGCAGATGAAGGACGGTGATTTCCTGCTCATGGATTATGCACCGGATTTTGGCTACTATATGAGCGACCTTACCCGCATGATGCCAGTGAACGGAAAGTTCAACACCTGGCAGCGCGAACTTTACGAATTCTATCTCGGCTGCTATAAAGCCATCTTAAAACACATAAAACCGGGACAAACAGCGCAGGCTATAAAAAAGCTCGCCGCCGCCGACATGAAAGAGACCCTGTCTAAAAGCAAGTTTTCAAAGTCCGCTCATGCAGAAGCTGCCAAACGGTTTGTAAGTAACTACGAACGCTCTGCCTCAAATCCAAAGACATCGCTCGGTCACTGGATCGGCATGGCGACCCATGATGTTGGCGGATATGACGGCAGTCCGCTGCGCCCCGGTATGGTATTCACCATCGAACCGGCACTCACGGTTCCTGAAGAACGGGTCTACTTCCGACTGGAAGATGCCATCGTGATCACAGAAACCGGTGCCGAGATCATCAGTGATTTTGTACCGATGGAGATTGCAGAGATCGAAAAGCTGATGAAGGAAAAGGGGATTTTGCAGGCTTATCCCAGAGATGCAAATCAGAAAAAGGAGGACAGGTAATGAAGAGAGAGTTTTGAGTTGGGAGTTCGGAGTTGAGGCGTTTAGATATTTATTCGGGTTGAATAGTTGCCTGAAACCCTCTTACAGCAGCAGCGCCTCGATACGATATGCGAGAACCATATTCTGGGACTCCGACCAGGTGAATACCGTAAAGCGGCCATCCTGCGAAGCAACCAATGCGAGGGCATTCCGCTGATCATGGATAAACTGGGCTGCCGACAGGTGCCTGGTTCCGCCGCTCATTGCAGGATGGATGATCCTCGCCTCGCCGCCAACTATCGGTTCAATAACGGAGATCCTTTCCACTCTTGTTCCGCCTGATTTCCTGCCGATCTTTGCGCCAAACGTGAGCAGCTCATGCTGATCGTTGACTACCGTTGCCCCGTCAATTGCCGTTAATCCGGCGATATGGTCAACTTCCCGTTTCAGGGCGCTCTGCCAGATATTATGGCTGATATTATCGCCATTAGTTCTGACAAGCACGGACAAACCCTGCTCCAAAGGGGTTATCGAATAAGCCATGGGCTGAATGACTGATTCCTGCCAGGCATCGGTTTCCGAGGGCGCGATCAGCAGGATACCACCGTGGCCATGGCGGCGCATGGAAAGCGCAAGCTGGATATAAACATTTACTGCATCGTTTCTCGCCCACTCGCCGCGGGCATCCAGCAGCCACTTGAGTATGGGAGGCGCATCGGACGTTTCGGCACTTGCCTCGTTTACAATTTTGACCTTATCGCCCTGCAGCACCACAACGTTGGTAAACTTGCCGTTGCCGCTCAGGCTCCGGTGCTTGATCACGAGCAGTGCGGGTTCGGAAACGTCGAGCACGAAGCAAAGATCGGGAACACTCCGTGTCGTACCCCAGATATGCAGTTCACCGTCGATCAGCCATACTCCCACATGAATTCCCGGGCGTTCCAGTCCGGGAGCGAGTTTAGTCAGGTTTGAAGGAGTAAGCAGCAGCGGC
>DASWXL010000009.1:0-22104 GCA_036405495.1 Sphingobacteriaceae bacterium
GATTACTGCGGTTGACTGTTACGGGTTAGGGGTTAGTCATTACAAGTTGCGTGTTTTGACCGTTCACCTTTAAATTTTATTTGGGCTAATGTTAATGTGCGATGGCGGAAGTCTGAATTGAGAGGTATAACCTAAAACGGCCATTGAAAAACCGATCGTTTGTTAACAATTAGTTCTAGGGTGTTTGTAATTCGCATGCGATAGACAATTAACAAATCGACAAATTGCTTACATTCGTTTGATGCGCTTCTTTTTACGCTTCCAAAAAAACAACAAAATTCGTGTGAGCATTTATGCTGCCGTAGTAGTTTTTCTGGCTTATACCATGATCTTTGGTTTTCGTAAGTCGTTTACGGTAGGCACGTTCGACGGCATAACGATTGGCGGTTACAGTTACAAAACCATAATGGTGATCAGCCAGGTATTAGGTTATATGCTGGCAAAGTTCTACGGGGTGAAGTATATTTCGGAATTACAGAGAACCGGTCGGGGGGGCATTATTCTGCTGCTAACAGGCATCTCGTGGTTAAGCTGGTTATTCTTTGCCATTACGCCGGTTCCATATAACATTGTTTTCCTGTTTATTAATGGTTTCCCGTTGGGGATGTTATGGGGGGTGGTGTTTTCTTACGTTGAGGGCAGGCGCAGTACCGATTTTATCGGCGCAACACTGGCGGTGAGCTTCATCTTTGCTTCGGGGTTTGTGAAATCAGCGGGCGGGTGGCTCATGCTTGAGTTCAATGTTTCGGAGTTTTGGGTGCCGTTCTATACCGGATTGCTGTTTGCGCTGCCGCTATTGATCTCCGTTTATTTAATGGAGCGCATTCCCCCGCCGGATGAAGCCGACGTTGCCGACCGCATGCAGCGGACTCCCATGGCGGCCGTCGAGCGCAACCGCTTTGTTCGGTCCTTTCTTCCCGGATTAGCTGCATGCATTCTCATTTATTGTTTTGCCACCATCTTCCGCGATATCCGCGATAACTTCAGCGCTGAAATGTGGAAAGAACTGGGCTATTTAAATCAGCCTGCAATTTTCTCCCAAACGGAAACGCCCATTACCCTGTTAATACTCGTGCTCATCGGCAGCATGGTGATGATCCGCAACAGCTACAGGGCGTTAATGACGGCTCACGGATTTATTGCTACCGGCTTTGTTCTGGCAGGCATGACCACGCTGGCATTCCTCAATAATTATTTGTCGCCTATTTGGTGGATGACCACTGTAGGTCTCGGACTCTACATGGTTTACATTCCGTTTAATGCAGTTTTTTTTGAGCGGATGATAGCGGCGTTCAAGTACAGCGGTAATGTAGGCTTCCTGATCTATCTGGCTGATTCGTTTGGTTACATTGGCAGTGTAGGCGTATTGTTCAGTAAAGAGATATTTAAGGTTCAGTTGGACTGGGTTACTTTCTTTTCCCACAGCGTTATCGGGCTTTCGCTGATCGGGGTCCTGCTTACGGTATTTTCGGCTGTGTATTTCGGGAAAAAGTATAAAGCGATGCTTCGGTCGCCTGGACACCTGGTTTATGAAAAAGCTGCTTCGTAGCTTTTTCTCAACAAAATTTTCAAGTACTCTTTCTTTTCAGTTAATTTAGAAAATTGGTTTTGATAACTGTTATTGTTCAACCAAAATCCCAATAATATGAAGCACTTTATACTCTTCGCGGCTTTTGTTTTTTCTTCGGTCGGTTTGTTCGCACAAAGCAACGCTGACGTTCTCATCAAGAATGGTAAGGTGATAGATGGTACCGGTAATTCCTGGTATTACGGCGATGTGGCAGTAAAAGATGGCAAGATCCTTCGTATAGGCAAGAACCTGACATTGCCGGCTACCAAGGTTATCGATGCCAAAGGCCTGGTTATAGCTCCCGGATTTATCGATGTTCACGGCCATATAGAAGGAGGCATCATCACGCATCCTACCGCTGACAACTATATTTACGACGGCGTTACCACGGTCATCACCGGAAACTGCGGTTCATCTGCCGGCAACATTCGCCGGTTCTTTCAAGAGATAGACAGCGTGAAAACTTCCATTAACGTTGCCACTCTTATCGGGCATAACTCCGTTCGCGGACAGGTGATGAATCGCGATAAACGTAAACCCACCGCCGGCGAGCAAAAAAGGATGGAGCAGATGGTGGAACAGGCTATGAAAGAGGGAGCTGTCGGACTGTCAACCGGCTTGATCTACATTCCCGGTGCCTATGCCGACACAGAGGAAGTCATCGGGCTTGCCAAAGCCAGTGCAAAGCACAATGGACTATATGCTTCGCATATCCGCAATGAGGAGAATAAGGCCGCCGAAGCCATCAACGAAGCGATCAATATCGGCAAACAAGCTGATATCCCGGTTCAGATCTCGCATTTCAAAATTGGCGGGAAGATCAACTGGGGCAAATCCTCACAAATGCTTTCATTAGTAGAAAACGCCCGTCTCGAGGGTTGGGACGTAACCATCGACCAGTATCCGTACACAGCCAGCAGCACTAATCTTGGGGTACGGTTGCCGGATTGGGCATTTGCCGGAGGTAACGATTCATTGCTCTTCAGGCTTCGCAATGCGGCGATCAGAAGCCAGATAAAGAAGGAAATGCTTGAGCAGTTGAATGACTATAAATTCGAGAATTATAGTTATGCCGTAGTGGCCAATTATGGGGCCGATCGGAAACTTAACGGTAAAAGCATCACCGAGATCAATATTATCATGGGCCGCAGGCCCGATGCCGCCAACGAAGCCGAAACCATCATGGACATGATCGAAAAGGGCGGTGCACAGATGGTTTATCACAGCATGAACGAAGACGATGTGCGTACCATTATGAAATATCCGTTTGCTATGGTGGGAGCAGATGCAGGGGTTAGGGCGTTTGGCGTGGGGATGCCACACCCGCGGGGCTATGGCAGCAATGCCCGCATTCTGGGTAAGTACGTCCGCGATGAAAAAGTGATCTCGCTTGAAGAAGCCATTCGCCGTATGACCTCGCTGGCCGCACAAAAGTTCAATTTAAGAGACCGTGGGATGTTACGCGAGGGTATGGCTGCCGATGTTGTAGTGTTTGATGAGAACACCGTTCAGGATCTTTCCACCTTCACAGAACCGCATGCTTATTCCAAAGGCTTTAAGTATGTTCTGGTGAACGGACAGTTGGTAGTTGAAGATGAAAAACACTTGGGCACACGCAGCGGGCGCTCATTGTATGGTCCCGCATTCGAATCTCCGGCATCAGCGCAGAACACCTTAATGGGCAACAATAAATGAGATTGATATGCTTTTTGCTGCTGCTGTCGCTTGGTGCTGCGGCGCAGAATAATTCGCAGGTCGACAGTATCATGCAGCGGCATCCTGCATTCAACGGTGTGGTTCTTGTTGCCGATCAGGGCCGGCCGGTTTACCATAAAGCTTTCGGCTACCGCGAGTATGAATCAAAGGTTCCGCTGCAAACGACCGACATCTTTGAGCTGGCATCCATTTCGAAACAGTTTACTGCCAGCATTATCATGATGCTTCAGGAACAAGGACAGCTCACTTATGATGATGCCGTGGAGAAGTATCTTGACATTCCTTATAAAGGGATTACGATCCGCCACCTGCTTACCCACACCAGTGGTTTGCCTGATTACCATGAGGTAATGGATACTCATTGGGACAAATCAAAAGTGGCCGGTAATGCCGATATCCTTGCGTATCTGGATCGCTATGCGCCACCTAAGCTTTTTGAGCCGGGAGAGAAATACCAGTACAGTAATACCGGCTATGTGCTGCTGGCCAGCATTGCCGAAAAAGTAACCGGAAAGGATTTCGTTAAGCTGAGTCGCCGGTGGATCTTCCGTCCGGCAAAGATGGCCCAAACCAATATCCGCACCCTGAAGCAGACGAAAAAAACTTCAAACTTTGCCCTCGGGCATATTTTTGTTAACGAAAAGAGCCGCTATGTGCGGGCCGACTCGTTTCCTTCGTCAAATTACACCATCTGGCTGGGCAACCGCAAAGGGCCAGGCAGGGTAAGCTCCACGGCCGCAGATCTGCTCAAATGGGACAGGGTGCTGTACACTGATGAACGACTGAAACAGCAAACGCTTCTCGGCGAAGCTTTTTGCCCAATGGTGCTTAATAATGGTAACGTCAGCAACTATGGTTTCGGCTGGATGCTTCGTGTTGATTCACCTTTTGGCCGCGTAATTGAGCACACCGGTGATAACCCGGGATACGCGACTCAGATCGTGCGATATATTGACACTAAGAAGACGTTAATACTCTTAAGTAACAATGCATATAAGTCAGGGCAGATCATAAAGGAACTGGAAAGCGCTATACATGCCCTGCCAGAACCGGTGGAGTTTTGAAGGTCTTACATTCCAGCAACCGGTTATAATACCAACCGGTAAGTGAATTTGACTAAGAAGACATTGTGTGCCTTTATATCAAAAAGGTTTTTGCCAATCTCAGAAACAGAGAAGCGGTCGACACCGTTATCACCCGTACGGCTCTGCGACCAAACTATGAAAACAGTTGATCCCGGAACATATTCCCATCTTACCACCAAATTTGAACGGTATTGCATAAAGGTGAAGTTTGGGTTACCGAGAGTGTAATCGGTAAAGCCGTCGAGATTTTCATCAATTGTATATGAATTATCAGAGGTATTGTACTGAATCTGATTTGCTGAAAATGGAGAGAACCGGTCCTCATACTTTGCTGCGCGGCCGTCAATGATCCGTTTGAAGTCCCGGTACGATCCCTTAGATGCAAACGGTTGTCCGTAATACTGAACTGAAAGGTTAGGGGTGATCGTGTAATCGATACGGACCGTAGCACTTAATGTACGTTGACTTAGTAAAGCTGTGACCAAACGCTGGTCGCCACTGAACTGATGAGATGAAATATATTGGAGCGCATGCTTGTAAATGCTGTACGTAGGTGAAGCGGAGATGACCAATGCATTAACAGGGCGGTACGTGATGCTGCTGTAAAAGTCCTGTGAACGCTGATACTGCTTGCTTCCATGGTAATTATTGTGCTCAAAATAAAAGCGCAGCTTCTTGCGGTTATCCGTTTCAAACCAGTACCAATAACTGATGCCGCCCGGGTAGCGGATGGCAGGGCCTCCCCGGAGATCGGCATTTGAAACAGAGCCGAAGTTCGGTGTTGCGCCGGCTCCGACGCGCCAGTAATTTTTAAATTGTGAATTAAAATTAGTGTTAGCGGCTTTATAGGTACTGGTGCCGCTAAAATCCCAGTCGCTCCATGCATTCGCATTTACGTTTAGCTGGCGGAATATACCGAATGGCTTTAACGTCCGGTATCCGATCCAGCTCCACCAGTTGATCTGGTCCGCACTCCGCTGGAATCCCACGTCATTCAGTTCCAGCTCAGGCGAGCGAAACGTAATGCCGCTTTCATATTGTATATTCCCTTTGCCTTTTTTACCACCTTTAAAGGTTGCACCCGTTCCGGTTAACGATGTTTTTGAGGAATCGATACCGACGTGAGGTGCTGAAGGTCGCTGGAAATACCGCAGAGACGATCTTTGGGCGGCTGTAATAGCTTCTGTTGATCCGTTTATACGGCTAAGAACGGCGTTGCCTGATATATAATATTCGCGGTCTTTCCAGTTATGCTGAAAATCGATGCCTGCCGTATAGGCAGACCTGGCAAGAAAGTTCAGATAAGGCTCGGTTATGTTGCGGTTGGTTGCGGTAAACATACCGCCGATAATGGTATTTCCCTTATTGAGGTCCTGTTGCATACGAGCCACCAGGTAATTGGTGAGCGGTTCCACCAATTCCGTTCTCCGAACGCCTTGCAGGTCGACCTCCGCTTTCTCGTTACCGGTCACGCTTTCCAGCACCGCGAATGACAGGCCATTATGCGTTTTACCGGTTAGCTTTAAAGCGCCCAGGATGGTGGAGTTCAGCGGCTGCTTCACAAACTCGCCGTTTTGAGTGATAGGGAAGTAGTGCGGCGGCCGGCCTATACGACGGGAGTAAAAAAGATTATCTCTTGTATAATTTCCCCCCGCTACAGACGATGTGATCTGGTAGTCGAGGATATTCCGGCTTTCAATAAAAAATGGCCTTCGCTCTTCAAAGAATGTTTCGAAGGCGGTTAGGTTTACCTCCGATGGATCGGCTTCTACCTGACCGAAATCTGGATTTACGGTAAAATCCAGCGTAATATCGCTGGTGATCCCTATCTTACCGTCAAGACCTCCTGATAATTCGGATAAATTACCTGTAGCGAATGGGTTGCCATCTTCTTCCGGGAAGGTTTGTGTATTGGCAACGATGTAAGGCTGAATCTCTAGTTGCTTTTGTGGTTTTATTCCTTTCAGCCCCCTTAGCTCACCAAACAGATGCACCCATCCGGGGGCGCTCTGGGGGATATATTGCCAGTTAGAAGCCTCTTCTTTTCTAAACAAACGCCGGTTTACCTGCAATCCCCATACGTGTTCTTCTTTGTTGGCAAATCGCAATTGGCTGAGTGGAATGCGAAATTCTGCCGTCCAGCCTTTTTCGTCGATGTTCGTCTGCAAATACCAGATCGGTTCCCAACTGGCGTCCCAGATATTGCCATCGTTCGAAACGGCTTCATCACCTTTTACGCCTGAAACGCTTGCTGTAAATGAAAATGACGACCGCAGATCATGGTAGCTGTCGATATTGATCTCCACCCAGTCGCCTTCAAAGCCGTCACGTCGCGACATCCGGCGAACGATCTTATCCGGTTCGGTATCAAATGCCCGGATGGCCACGTACAGATTTTTATCATCATAGAGGATTTTGAAGGCAGTTTGTTGCGACGGAGCAGCACTATCTACCGGCATGCGCTGAGTGAAACTGTCTCCCCATTGGACGGCTTCCCATGTCGGTTCATCGATCTTTCCATCTATTACGGGTGCCGAAGATTTTATGCGGGCTGTGGTGTAGACCTTTTTCGGTTGTCCCCAGAGTGACGTTGACGAGAAGGAAAATGCAAGTAAGAACAGCACTGGAAAAGCAGGCCGGAGATGTAACAGACGATTTTTCATAACGCCTTTTATGTCAAACTAAATTAACTACAAATCAATGACGATGGACGCAGTCAGTGTGTAATATGTTTATTACCCGCCTTCGGTGCCTTCATGATACTTCCTGAATAGGTTATCGCTTGTTTGTAATTACTATTGACATGAAGGCTTGCGCGTCCTGAACCGGTAACTGTTAAGGTAAGCTTTTGGACGTCCCGCGTATCCCTGGGCCCGATAATGATCGTCCAGCGGTTTTTATTCTCTTCTATGTCATACGAAAAATTTGACGAAGTAAAGTTAACACCGGCCTCCCCAGGTCCGATAGGTGCACTATAAGCTTCGCCGAAATAAGGCAGGACTGCTTCCACCCTGGTACCGGAAACTCTCAAAAAGTAATCAGTGGTCAGGAGGATCTGCCTGCCACCTTGTGGCGTTGCATAATGCGCCTTAAACTGATAGTTTTTCGACTTGAGCAGATCCTTTACCTGAACGCCCGCTCGAGTATCGTCTACCGGTTGTGAGGAGGAACATGCGGTAAATATCCAGGTGCATAAAGCGATGACCAGAGTGAACTTTTCTGAGTGCATGACATTCACATTAAGCGTTACATATCTAAAGTAACAGCCCGCCTAAATCAGTGTTTCTTAGGAAACAATATCTAACCTGTTTATTTGCTGTCGGTATTGTGCCGGCAACAGTAGGCGCTTTAATAGCTTATCTGCTTTAATACGCCTGCTTAATTTGTAGACAGGGATGATCAATTGAATGAATGATTTGCTTCCCAATTGCAGCATGCTGTTTACAATAGGTGGTACCACGAGTATTTGAGCCTGAATTAATAGTGCATACCGAACTAAACCAAGATGTTTGCGATATTGCCTGAAGAGATCTTCGGTATATCTGCTTCGGGTTAGGTTTTGCTCCAGGTGGCCGGCTCTCATATCCAGCCATTCACGATGGTTTTGAGGGAGACCGGGAATACCCATTCGGTCGCCTACACGAAAGAATACATTGAACACTTCTTCTTTTTCGGTTTCTGAAAGTTTTCTTTCCAGCGCTTCGAATGCCCGTATGGAGTAATCTATCAGCATGAAAAGTACGTCCCTGTATGCCCAGTCCGGAATGTTTTGTTGACGTTGTACTTCCAGACTCGAATGGATGGCATTCATTTTATCAATGGCAGCCAAGGCCTTTTCTTCTTCCGAAAAGACGATCATTCGCGCATATCCTACTGTGGAGAATAATCTGCCAAGTGGATCGGCCGGGAGCCGGCCGGTAAAATACAGCCAGTCCACCGCTTTATTTAGTGCAAACTCGGCGGCGGCTCCCGCGAAAATGAATAGGATGGTATCAGCCTTTCCCCATATTACGCGTACAATCGAGTGTTCATCAACAAAATACTGCATTTGAGGATAACAATCGATCGCCTCAATTCGGTTTGCGGTTAAAAGTTGCATAATAATTGCAGTGTTATGTGTAGCATTTTGGAACACACTTAATCACTACAATATGAGAAACAAATCTTTAATGGTCATGGCCCTTTCGGTATTTTTTTTGGCATCGTGTGGTACCAGGAGATTAAGGGAGGCCGAAAGCCGCTATTCGAAGCTTGATAGCTCGTATCGTGCATTACAATCGCGCTACGACATTTGCCAGGACTCATCCGAACGGTATGTGGAGACGATCAAGTCGTTGAACGAACAGATACGAACTCAAAAAGTCAGTAATGACCAGATGCTCAATCAGCTTAAAGACCTGTCTGTTATTTCCAGCTCGCAGGCCGAGAGCATTAAAAAGTCATTGGAAAATATAGGTGAAAAAGACGCCTACATAAAAGACCTTCAATCGGCAATTGCCAGGAAGGATTCGCTCAATATGGCGTTGGTCCTTAATCTGAAGGGCGCAATAGGTGACATGGATGATAAGGATATTAATATCAAGGTAGACAAAGGAGTTGTTTATATTGATATTTCCGATAAACTTCTCTTCGCCAGCGGCAAATATAATGTGACCGCCAGGGCAAGAGAGGTTTTAGGTAAAGTGGCCAGGGTTCTGGCAAACCAGCCTCAGATAGAGTTCATGGTTGAGGGCCACACTGATAATGTGCCCTACCGGCAGGGTGTTCTGCTCGATAACTGGGATCTGAGTGTTAAGCGTGCAACTGCAATTGTCCGGATCCTGCAGAATCAGTATGGAATTCCTCCGGCCAGAATGACCGCCGCAGGCAGGGGCGAATATGTACCGATAGCATCGAACGATACCGCCGAAGGACGCCAGACCAACAGAAGAACCCGAATCGTTATCCTGCCCGAACTTGACCAGTTCTTTAAGCTGCTTGAGACACCTCAGCGTCGGTAAAGTGTTAATTTAGTTTGATTAGCTATGAGAAATCTTTTGAAATTCGGATATGTTGTCAGCGCCTTCACTATATTGATGATGTCATGCGCCGGACCGGACCAGCACCCATCGGAGGGTGATTCCGGTGACTCTGCAACCCTTGGTTCCGGATCCGATACAACCGGAACGACAGTCGATACCGGATCGACTGTGACTGACAGTTTGTAAAACAAAAGAAACACGTCAGCCTTAGAAAACTGACGTGTTTCTTTTAAACGTTTTGTTTCGATGAAGACGTGTAATTCTGGTATTCTTCGCCTTCAACATAGTGCTTAAAGTTGGTTATATCTGCACGGACCATCTTTTCGAACCACCCGGTGAATAACGAAGCAATTCCGCGGCCGATATGGCCGGCGGGAGGGAAGTAACTAAGCTCAATGTTCAGCTCGGTTCCGTCGCCGCTTGGGTCGTCTTTAAATTCCACTTTTCCCAGGTTATCGATCATTGAATCGTCTATAGACTGCCAGCCTAAATAACTGCCGTCTTCCTCTCTTGTGATCTGGGCTTTCCAGACGATCTTCATAAAGTGGCCCGGGGTATTTGCCTCCCAGACAGAGTTGCGTTCGTTTCTTTGTTTCACGGATGAAAGGTGTTTCATAAACCGGGGCAGGTTCTCCAGCTTTCTCCAGAAGTCGTATACTTCTTCGCGTGGACGGTTTACCATAAATCGTTCGGTTATAGTGATCGGCTTTACGTCGGTGGTATCTTTTCCGAGACTGGAATAAATAGCACAGTGGCCTGTTAATCCCCGATAAACTAAATATCCACCTACCGCAGCTTCCTGAATGGCGATATACGGATGCTTGATGATGTTGGTCAAAGATTTATAAAATAAATAGGATCCGCCGGTGATCGACAGGATACGCTCGACCTGATTGACATTTGTTTGGTCATTCACTGGAAGGGGCATCCTTAGCGTCTCCCTGATCTGTGATTTTTTATTTCCATTCATAATAATGCTTTTCTAGATTTTTATAAAGTAACAGTAGAATGCTTTGGGTGTTTCAGCAGGTTCGTTAAGCTGTTAAGCTGAATTTTTAGGTACAAAAGAAAAGCCCCATTTTGGGGCTTTTCAAATTACACATTTATAACATCCGTAACCTGTCGGATTTAGTCCCGACTCAAATCAGATGTGAAACTTTAACAACCTTGTATATCAATTAGTTTGTCGGGAACTAGCGGCGACTGTTGTCGCGGATGATCTTCTGCAGGTCTTCGGGTGTATCAACAGCCTGTGTTTCCAGATCTGTTTCAGCAACCTTTATCCGGTAAGCATGTTCTACCCAGCGCAATTGTTCGAGTGCTTCGGCTTTCTCTAATGGCGATACCGGAAGGCGGGTGATCTGCTTAAGCGTTTCCGTGCGGTACCCGTAGATACCTATATGTTTAAAATAGTGATGAAGTGATAACCATTCTTCGGTTTCTTTGCCGCGCAAGAACGGGATAGGTGTCCGGCTAAAGTAGATAGCTTCAGAATGAGAATTCAAAACTACTTTCGGCGTATTGGGATTGAACAGTTCTTCAGTGCTCCTGATCATTTTTACCAGCGTAGCGATCTCGGCATGCGGATCGTTAAAACAGGAGCACAACAGATCGATCTGTTCCGGAGCAATAAACGGCTCATCGCCCTGGATATTGATCACGGCGTCAAATCCCGGTAGTTTGTCTGCTACTTCTGCGCATCGGTCAGTTCCGCTTTGATGCTCCGTTGACGTAAGAAGTGCCTGTCCTCCAAAGCCTGTGACGTGATTAAAAATACGTTCATCATCGGTTGCAACAACAACATATGCCAAACAATCAGCTTTCAACGCCTGCTCGTAAACCCTTTGGATCATCGATTTTTCGCGGATCATAGCTAGTGGCTTTCCGGGAAACCGGGTCGATGCAAAACGGGCTGGAATAACGCCTAATATGTTCAAGTCCTTTTTTGCGATAAAATTAGAAAAGTTTATTAAAGTACGCTACGCCTGCTCGGTGCGTTTTAAGCCGAATTTTTCGATCTTGCTGTATAAATGACTTCGTTGAATGTCAATCTCATCAGCGGTTTTAGAAACATTCCAATTATTTTTTTCAAGTTTAAACTTGATGAACTCGCGTTCAGCATAATCTTTATATTCCTGGAAGTTGGCAAACCGATCATAGTTGGGTTGTGACGACGACGTTCCGTTTATCGCAGCCATTGGTTCACCGGTTGGATTCGCAAAATTCAATACATCGTTTTCGGTAATGCTTTTGTCGCTGAGGATGATCAGGCGTTCTATCATGTTCCGCAATTCCCGAATGTTCCCGGTCCATGGAAGGGATTTAAGCGCTTCCATGGCTCCATCAGAGATTTTCTTGGAAGGAATTCCATAATCTGCGCAGATCTCGTCGCAGAAAGCTTGTCCAATGATCGGTATGTCTTCTTTTCTTTCGGTCAGACTCGGTACATGTATCAGTATAACGCTGAGGCGGTGATATAAGTCCATTCTGAAGTTTCCGAGTTCAATTTCCTTCAGTATATCTTTGTTTGTTGCGGCAACGACCCGCACATTTACTTCAATTTCTTTCTCGCCCCCAACACGGGTTATTTTATTTTCCTGCAATGCTCGTAATACCTTCGCCTGAGCAGACAGGCTCATATCGCCGATCTCGTCAAGAAACAGTGTCCCACCGCTGGCTTGCTCAAACTTCCCGATCCGCTGCTTGACAGCAGAAGTAAAGGATCCTTTTTCATGTCCGAACAATTCACTCTCGATCAGTTCAGACGGGATAGCCGCACAGTTCACTTCTATGATCGGACCATTGGCGCGGTTTGATTTTTCGTGCAGCCACCGGGCAACGAGCTCCTTCCCGCTGCCGTTTGCTCCGGTGATCAATATCCGGGCATCCGTCGGAGCAACGCGGTCGATAGTTTCCTTGATCCTGGTAATGGCCTGAGAATTTCCCAGGATCTCCCGAACTTTGCTGGCCCTCCGTTTGAGTACTTTTGTTTCTGTGACCAGGTTTCCCCGTTCCAGGGCATTCCTTACGGTGATCAGTAACCGGTTCAGATCCGGCGGTTTGGAGATAAAGTCGAAAGCACCCTTCTTACTCGCCTCAACCGCTGTTTCAATAGTTCCGTGGCCGGATATCATGATAAACGGAAGATCAGGCTTAAGTTCCAGTCCTTCCGTCAGGACCTCCATTCCGTCCATTCTATTCATCTTGATATCACAAAGAACCAGGTCAAAGTCGGTTTTCTTTAATAATTCGAGACCTTCAGCACCATTATCTACATCCTCAACCTGATAATCTTCATATTCCAGAATTTCTCTCAAAGTATTTCGGATAGCGCGTTCGTCGTCAATAATTAAAATTTTAGCCATTCTATGATCGGTTCAGTTGTAGCAATAACGAATATACGGGATTGTTGGAAATAAGAAAACCCATCTCTTAAATAGAATGGGCTAATAATTGTTTTAAAAAAAATGCAAGCCTGTAAGCCGGGTTCTGTTCTCGTGTGAACGAGTTTCTATCATTTATCTGGGATTAACGTTGCCGTTAACCTCGAACGACCTACCCTCCAACTCGGACGAGCAGCCCTAAACGTTGGTTTATTTGGTCTTTCAACTCCTGGGGTTTACCGAGATCCCGGTCGCCCGGGAAAACCGTGAGCTCTTACCTCACGTTTTCACCCTTACCCCGAATTGAGCGGGGCGGTATATTTTCTGTGGCACTTTCCGTTACAGTTGCCCTTCGACCAGCTCAGGACGCCTGTACCTTCCCGTTAGGAAGCAGGATGCTCTGCGTTGCCCGGACTTTCCTCCCCGAGACTTCGGGGCGATAGAACAGCTTGCGATGCAAAAGTAATAACGAAAACCAAAGTTTGTTATTATTGCCGCTAAAATATGGCAGTGTGCAACAAAAAACGTTTTTCTGCATCTCTTATTCCGGAATTCGTTTACTTTACAAAGTATTTTGCCTGATCAATCCTCAATGGATACTATTAACATAAAGAAGCTAGCCGAAGAACTGAACTTATCAACGTCCACCGTATCTCGGGCGTTCAGGGGAAACAGCGACATTAATAAAGAAACGAAGGAGCGAATACTGTTACGGGCAAGAGAGCTAAATTACCAACCTAATCATCATGCGAGCAACCTGCGGGAACAGAAAAGCAAAACCATTGCGGTTATTGTTCCGGAAATTGCCAATAACTTTTTTTCACAGGCGATCAAAGGAATAGAGCAGGTCGCCCGCAGTAAAGGCTATCACATTCTGATCTATGTAACGGATGATGAATACCAAAAGGAAGTGTCGTTTATTAGTCACCTGCACAATGGAAGAGCTGATGGTATCATTATGTCGGTTTCGGGAGAAGAAAATGACCATGATTATCTGAACAGTCGAAAAAAGAATATACCTATCGTGTTTTTTGACCGTGTATACGAGGATATTGACACGGCTAAAGTAACTACCAACGATTATGAGAGCAGCTTTCAGGCTACAGAACACCTGATCCGAAGTGGTTGCAAAAGAATAGCTTATCTCGTAAGGAACAAAAGTTTGTCGATTGGGAAAACCCGTATGCAGGGTTATGCCGATGCTCTCAAAAAGTATAAGATAGGATATCATGATGAGCTTGTGGTCGATTGCAGCAACGATCCAGAAGCGAACTACTCTATATTAAAAAATGCGTTTTCGACACTCAACCCGGACGGTATCTTTGCATCGGTAGAGCGTCTGGCTATCTCCACCTACTATGTTTGCCATGACCTTGCGATTCGCATTCCTGATGATATAAAAGTTATCAGTTTCTCGAGTCTTGAAATAGCACCTCTGCTGAATCCTTCGTTGTCCACTATCACTCAACCCGCATTCGAAATGGGCGTGAAGGCCGCGACACTGCTGTTTGCTGCGATAGATGACAACGAAAATAGCTTTAACAAACAGGTGGAGTTGAAGTCGGAACTGATCGAGAGACAATCAACCACCTGCCTTAAATGATCGGGATCTTCGCTGATGTTTTTCGGGTACTCCTTAGCCTGACTTCCAGGTAATTTTTCTTCATGAATCAGGTAAAACAGGACGAAAAAATACTCCCCGAACCAGAAATGTGGAAAACTTTTCGGGAACGTTCCCGGTATCGTTCCCGAAAAGACTTGCATCTCATGCTTAGTGTAAAAACTACAATTTGATTTTTTGTAACCCGCTGATTACTAGTTGTTAGTTCTATTGATTTTCCGCATGATTAACCGGGTAAAAGCGACTCACAGGCAATGTTTTATACCTTGAATTTATACCCTTAAAATTTCGCTGTAAAAATTTGGAAATAAGAATGCAGGGGTTGACTTTAGGGATGTGTCTTCTGTCGTACAGAATTCCATTACTAACCAACTAATTTTTTAACCAGATTCAATGAAAAAAATTTACTGCTTAAAGTATGTTCTTTCGGTGTGTATAATGCTTCTCGCAAGGGTGGCCTTTGCACAGACCGGAAGCCTGAGCGGAAGAGTTGTCGATGAGAAAGATCTTCCTCTTCCGGGCGCATCTGTATCTGTTACCGGTACCACGCTTAGTACTTCTACAGACGCCAATGGAAACTTCAAAATATCGGGAGTTCCAAATGGATCTCAAACCGTCCTGTTCAAGTTTATTGGCTATGACGAAGTCAGACGTATTGTGTCAATCAATGGCGATACAAACGTCGACGTTCAGCTGGTACCCGGTAACCAGGCTTTAAATGAAGTTGTTGTTGTCGGTTATGGAACGCAACGGAAAAAAGATCTTACCGGATCTGTTGTGTCGGTTACTGAAAAAGACTTCGTTAAAGGCCAGCTTTCTACTCCTGAACAATTGATCGCAGGTAAAGTAGGCGGTGTGCAGATCATTTCGAATAGCGGTGCTCCGGGGGCCGGAAGTACCATCCGTATTCGCGGCGGCGCTTCGCTAAACGCGAGCAACGATCCGCTGATCGTGGTTGACGGTGTTCCGCTCGACAATAACGGTATCAGCGGCTCGCCCAACGCATTGTCGTTGATCAATCCAAATGACATCGAATCATTCAATATTCTAAAGGATGCTTCGGCAGCAGCTATTTATGGCTCGCGTGCATCCAATGGTGTTATTCTGATCGTTACCAAAAAAGGTACCAGTGGTAAACCTAAGCTTAATTTCAGCTCGGTGGCCTCATATGCGACTATTGCAAATGGTGCTGATGTGATGTCGGCTTCCGAATTCCGGGAATTTGTACAGACCAGCAACCACCCGTTGGCTACACCTGCGTTAAAAGCGCTTGTTGGTCAGGCATCTACCGACTGGCAAAATGCCATCTATCAGAATGCCCTGACCACCGACAACAACCTGAGCATATCCGGTACCATGAAAAAACTGCCATACCGGGTGTCGTTCGGGTATCTGAACCAGGACGGAGCGTTGTCAACCGATAACATGAAACGTACCTCGTTAGCACTGAATTTAAGTCCGAAGTTTTTTAACAATAGCTTGAAAGTAGATCTGAACCTTAAAGGCAGCATGACCGATACTCGTTTCGCTGATCGGGGAGCTATCGGTGCAGCGGCTAGTTTTGATCCGACCAAGCCGATCGAATCCGGCAATGGAAGCTTCGGTGGTTATTGGGAGTGGCTTGATGCCTCTTCAGTTAACGGCTTGAGAGGCCTCGCCCCAAAAAACCCGATGGGATTGCTAAACCAACGTAGCGACGACGGTACAGCAAAAAGAAGTATCGGTAATCTCCAATTAGATTATACTTTTCCATTCCTGACCGACCTTCGTGCTAACGTAAACGTAGGTTATGATATTTCCAGGGGTGAAGGGACGATTGTAGTGCCGGAAGCTGCAGCCTCAAACAACAAACGATTTATTGATGCCAACGGTGTTGCCCAAAGCGGAGTGAACAACGAATATCTGCAAGAAAAGCGCAACATCTTAACAGACTTCTATTTGAATTATGTTAAGGACCTGAAGTCTGTCAACAGCCGAATCGACGTAATGGCCGGTACTTCTTACCAGGATTTCTTAACCACCGCGCATTCGTTTGCTGATTATAGTTTCAACGGTGTAAAACGTGCGGGTTCTGATCCGCTTTTCGCCATCGATAAGCCCCAAAACAAGCTCATCTCATTCTATGGAAGGATGATCTACTCGCTAAACGATCGTTATACGCTGACCGCTACGGTACGTACCGATGGGTCGTCGCGTTTAGCGCCTGAAAACAGATGGGGAGTTTTCCCTTCTGCGGCCTTCGCCTGGAATATTGCTGAAGAATCATTCCTTAAAAGCTCAAGCGCAGTTTCTGAATTGAAAGTCCGTGTTGGTTACGGTATAACCGGCCAGCAGGACGGAATCAGCAACTATTCTTACCTGGGGAATTATACCCTGAGTAACGGTACAGCCCAATATCAGTTAGGGGATACTTTCTATAATATGTACCGCCCTTCCGCCTACAATCCGAACCTGAAATGGGAGCAAACGACAACTACAAACTTTGGTTTAGACTTCGGTTTTGTCAATAACCGCATCTCCGGTAGTGTTGATTACTATATAAAAGACACAAAAGATCTGTTGAACGTAATCACTCAGCCTGCAGGCACCAACTTCATTAACGAGTTCATCGCCAATGTGGGAAGCATGGAAAATAAAGGCGTCGAATTTTTATTAAACGGGCAGGTTGTTGATAGGAAGGATTTTGACTGGAATATAGGTTTCAACGCAACGTATAATAATAACAAGATCACCAGATTAACTACAGTTAACGATCCGAACTATCCCGGCGTGCTGGTAAATGGGATCAGTGGCGGGACCGGTAATACCATCCAGATCCATTCAACAGGCTTTAACAGAGGGTCATTCTATGTGTATCAGCAGGTTTATGATGCCAATGGTAAGCCTATAGAGGATGTTTATGTTGACCGCAATAAAGACGGTATCATTTCAGATAAGGATCTTTATCGTTTCAAAAACGCCGATGCCGATATTTACCTGGGCTTAAATAGCAGCGTGTCTTACAAAAAATGGCATGCCGGTTTTGTCATGCGTGCAAGCATAGGAAACTATGTGTATAACAACGTAGCATCCAGCACCGGTACATTAAGAAACATCTTTAATCCGCTGAACTATCTGAATAACGGATCAAGGGATGTGTTATTTACCAATTTCGCCGGTTCAGGTTCAAGATATTTCCTTTCTGATTACTACGTTCAAAACGCTTCTTTTCTGCGCATGGACAACGTTAATCTGGGCTATAATTTTGGTAAGGTTTTCGGAAATAAAGCCAGTCTGAGTGTCAACGCCAATGCGCAGAATCTATTCGTAATTACCAAATACAATGGTGTTGATCCCGAGATCAATGGGGGAGTTGATAACAACTTCTATCTGAGACCAAAAACTTTTGTATTAGGATTTAACCTGGATTTCTAACCCAAAATGACAATTAACATGAAAAAGAATATATTACGACTAGCCTTTGGTCTTGCTGCCGTGGCTATTGTATCGCTGACTTCCTGCGAGAAGCAGTTAAATCTGGAACCTACCAACGATGTGACATCAGAAGTAGTCTTCAGTAATGCGATGGGTTACAAGCAGGCGTTGGCCAAGGTTTATGGCAGCTTTGCCTTAACAGGGAATTCGGGTCCGGCCGGGGCAGCGGATATTGTCGGGCTGGACGAAGGGAGTAACGCCGACTTTTTCCGCAGTTTCTGGATGGTTCAGGAGCTGAGCACTGACGAAGCTGTAATTGCCTGGGGAGATGTCGGTGTTCAGGATTTTCACAATCTCAACTGGACTTCGGATAATCCGTTCTTACGCGGACTGTATTTTAGAAGTATTTATCAGATCACGTTAGCGAATGAATATTTGAGGCAATCTACTGATGAGAAATTAAACTCAAGGGGAATTTCCGGCGCTGATGCTGAGGAGATACGCAAAAACAGAGCGGAAGTTCGATTCCTGCGTGCTTTTCAGTATTGGGTATTAATGGACCTTTTCGGTAACCCGCCTTTTGTAACGGAAAATGATCCGGTAGGCGGACCGCTACCAAAGCAGATTTCCAAAGGCGAGTTGTTCAACTACATCGAAACCGAGCTAAAAGCCATTGAAGAAGAGTTGCCGGCAACAAAATCAATGGACTATTATGGACGTGCAAATAAATACGCAGCACAAGCCTTGCTGGCCAGGCTGTATCTCAATGCTCAGGTCTACACTGGAACAGCCCGTTTTACCGATGCCATTACTTATTCCAAAAGAGTTATTGACGGCGGATACACACTGGTGTCAAACTACCGGCACCTCATGCTGCGTGATAATGCGAATTTGAGTGAGTTCATTTTTACCATTAATTACGATGGCAATAAAACTCAGCTGTACGGAGGAACGACCTTCCTTGCGCATGCGTCGGTGGGAGGATCTATGCCTGCTGCCAATTACGGTATCGACAACGGTTGGGCCGGTATCCGTACCACCAAAAGCCTGGTTAACCTGTTCCCTTCTGATGAGGCGGATGCAAGAGCCCAGTTTTACACTGATGGACAGTCGCTGGAGATAAACAGCTTAACTACGTTTACCGACGGATATGCTCTTCCAAAGTTTAGTAATAAGGACAGAAACGGGGTATCCGGGCCAAACCAAACCTTCGTAGACACAGACTTTCCTCTTTTCCGTCTGGCAGAAATGTATCTGATATACGCTGAAGCGGTCACTCGTGGCGGCGGCGGAGGTGATGTAAATCTCGCTCTTACCTATATCAATAGTTTACGGGAAAGAGCTTACGGAAATACGACGGGAAACATTACCTCAGCGGCGTTAACTACAGATTTTATTTTGGATGAAAGAGCGCGTGAATTACACTGGGAAGGCCACAGAAGAACAGATTTGATCCGCTACGGCAAGTTTGTGAGCGGTTCATACTTATGGCCATGGAAAGGTGGTATAAAGGAAGGAAAAGCTGTGGATGCGTTCCGAAGCCTTTATCCTCTGCCTTCTGCTGATGTAACCGCTAATCCTAATTTGAAACAAAATACCGGCTATTAACAGATAGGACAGGAAACTGCCCTTAATAAAAAAGATATGAAAAAGATTTTCAATGTTTTCATTTTGACCGGCTTACTATCTGTACTGCTCTGGTCATGTAAAAAAGATGAAGTACAAGCTGTGCTGACCCCCGGAGCTGCACCTACGTTAACTGCTAATGCTTCTGCACTTACGCTGGAGCAGGCAAACGGCGACAAGCCCGGAGTTACGTTCAGTTGGCAGGAAGCTAAATTTGGCTACAGTGCGGCTGTTACTTACACCTTACAGCTTGGAGTAAAAGGAGCGAATTTTGCAACTGCCTCCACAACCGAAGTGGGTATGGGAAACGGCCTGACGAAAACCTTCACGGTAAAGGAAATCAATATGGAACTGTTAAAAATAGTTCCGGCAGCAGTAACCAGTGAGGTAGATGCCCGCATTAAAGCCACCGTTGGGGACGCTGTTGAACCCGTTTATTCAAACACGTTCACTCTGACTGCTTCAACCTACAGGGATATCATTAATTACCCATCGTTATGGGTAGCCGGTAATTTCCAGGGATGGTCGCCGGCAACGGCTCCTAAATTAGCCTCCAAAAATGACAATGGTCAGTACGAAGGATATATTTTCTTCAATGATCCAACGCCTGAATTTAAGCTGGTAAAGGGACCAGACTGGAGTGCCGGCGATTTTGGTATGGTAAACACCTCTACATTAAGTAATGGAGGAGATAACTTAAAGCTCACAAATGGCTCAGGAGTTTATCGCTTAAAAGCCAATACAACTGCTATGACATGGGAAAGCCTAAAAGTAAACTGGGGTTTGATAGGCGATGCTACGCCTGGAGGCTGGGATTCTGATAGTGATCTTACCTTCAATGATGCAACAGGAACCTGGACGATCACCACTAACTTAAATGCCGGTGAGATCAAATTCAGAGCCAACGACGCATGGGATCTGAATTTCGGCGACAGCAACAACGATTTTGTGCCGGACGAAGGTGGAAATAACATCAAGATCACCACTGCCGGTAACTATACGATCACTTTAGACCTAAGTGTTGCCGGAAACTACTTCTACCAGATCAAGAAGAATTAAGAGCTTTCTTAAGCAACCGGAGAAATCTCCGGTTGCTCTTTTTACTATCGGCACATGCCGTAATCATCAACACTCACAAGCGTGAAGAAATCAATACTTAGCATCCTTTGCCTGATTTTCGGGGTTCAGGTGTTTGCACAAGTGCCTGTTCTGGAAAGAATCGAACCGGCATTCTGGTGGACCGGAATGAAAAACCCTTCTCTTCAACTGATCGCTCATGGCGAAAAAATCGGAGACAGAGAAGTTCGGATCAATTATCCGGGCGTCAAACTGGTGAAGGCTCACCAGGCAGAGAATCCAAATTACTTATTTATTGACCTCCATATTGACCCGGCTGCCAAGCCAGGCTCGTTTAGTATTCAATTCAATAAAAAAGGGGTAAAGCCGATCAGCTATCAATATGAACTGAAGGCCCGCGATCTCTCGGTAAAAAAGGCTCAGGGTGTAACCGATAAGGACTTCATTTATCTTATCATGCCCGATCGTTTCGCCAACGGCGATAGATCGAACGACGTTGTATCGGGAATGCAGGAAACTACGCTTAATCGCGATTCAATGTATTACCGTCACGGAGGTGATCTTCAAGGCATAATCAATAAATTGGATTATCTGCATGATCTCGGGGTCACTGCTTTGTGGTTAAATCCGGTTCTGGAAAATGATCAGCCTAAAACCTCTTACCATGGCTATGCCAATACAGAAAACTATAAAATTGATCGTCGTTTCGGTTCAAATGAACTGTATAAACGGCTCGTAGATGAGCTTCATAAGCGGGATATGAAGATGATCAAGGACATCGTACATAACCATATTGGTAGTCAGCACTGGACCATGAAAGATCTGCCAATGAAAAATTGGGTGCACCAATGGCCGGCATACACTAAAACTAACTATAAGGACCAGGTATTATTCGATCCATATGCAGCTGAGGCCGATAAAAAGATCATGACTGACGGCTGGTTTGACTTTCATATGCCGGATGTTGATCAGGAAAATCCGTTTGTTCGCAATTACATCACCCAAAGCCATATCTGGTGGATCGAGTATTCCGGTTTAGACGGTTTCCGTCTTGATACCTATGCTTATAATAACCTTGATTATATGGCGGAATGGGGCCGGGCTATAAAAGCGGAATATCCAAATTTTACCTTTTTCGGCGAAACCTGGGTGCATGGCGTTCCTAATCAGGTATACTTCACCCAAGGAAAAACCGTAAATCAAAAGCTGGATACGGAACTTCAGGCTGTTACTGATTTTCAGGCATTATGGGGAATCAACGAAGCGCTCAACGGCAAATTTGGCTGGACCGACGGCATAAACAAGTTATACACTACAATTGCCAGCGATTATGTCTATCAGGATGCGACGAGAAATGTGGTTTTTCTCGATAATCATGACCTCAATCGTTTTTATTCCGTTGTAGGCGAAGATTTTAATAAGTACAGGTCAGGTATTGCGTGGTTGTTAACCACGCGCGGTATACCACAGTTCTATTACGGCAGTGAAATCCTGATGACCGGAGTTACTAACCCGGACGGTTGGGTTCGAATGGATTTTCAGGGTGGATGGCCGGAAGACAAAACTGATAAGTTTACCGCCGCAGGGCGTT
>DASWXL010000010.1:0-2975 GCA_036405495.1 Sphingobacteriaceae bacterium
GACCCATAGAATATCATGCAGCTTACCCCGATGATCCAGGCGATGAGCATTCCGAGGGAAGCATTTTTAGTGGCGATCCGCCGGTTGAAGATAACGCGAACTGCAAAGAGTACCAGTGCGATGAGTGGAATAAAGACAACGAGGAATGCACTGAAAGAAAGGATGCCGCGGTATTCAGGATTCACAATGGTGAGAGGAAACGCATCCAGTTCTGTGGAGTTCCAAAAGCCGATAAATGTCAGCAGCCCAACGACCAGGCCTAACAGAGCCATACCACCGACAAAAACTATAAATGCTCCGGCTATTTTGACGATGATCTTTCCGGCCCCGGCCAGGAACGAACCGAAGTGAGAGAAGAGATCACGTACGAAGGCGCCTGCCTTTTGAAGCGCCGGTTTGGCTTCAGTAGCTGCATGATTGAAATTGTCGCTGAGGGCGCCCAGTTCTTCATCAAAGTTTTTCTTGAAATTCTGCAGATTGATGGCCTCCCCTTTCATAGCCATTTTATCGGTGCGTGTAGTTGCTTTAGGCATTACGATCCATAAGATGATATATGCGATAAAGCCTGAGCCGCCGAGGAAGAGGGTCAGAAAGAATAGAAGCCGGACCCATCGTGCTTCCACATCGAAATAATGCCCGATGCCGGAACAGACACCACCCAGGATCCTGTCGTCAACATCACGAAACAGCTTCTTCTCCATTTTGACGCCTTCGGCCGTTCCGTAAGCCGATTCTTCATCATCAAGCTCAAAATCAGAAACACTTCCCATTTGAGCGGTCACAGCTTGTACATCCTGTAAAACGATCACCTGTTTGTGCTCCTGCGCCAGGCGCTCAGCGAACATTTCTGCGAGGCGGTTCTCAATGTCGGTTACTATTTCGTCACTATCCTTTGAGTAAGCAAAGTGCTTCTTTACATCAGTCATGTAGGTCCTGATCACTTCATAGGCATCTTCCTCGATATGGAAAACGATGCCGTTTATATTGATAATTATGGTTTTGTTCATGATTAAAGCGTTAGTGATTTACGATTGAGGTTTCTGTTGTCTTCCATCTACAGAGGTTTGCACGGCAAAGGCGAGCTCTTCCCAGGTTTTGTCCAAATGTTTCAAAACTTCAGCTCCTGCGGGTGAGAGCTGGTAATATTTACGTGGTGGGCCTGAAGTAGATTCTACCCAGTTATAGCTTAGCAAGCCATTGTTTTTCAATCGGGTAAGTAACGGATATAGCGTGCCCTCAACTACCAGCAGCCGGGCTTTTTTCAGCTCGTTGATGATGTCTGAGGCGTAGATCTCCCCGCGGGAGATAATAGAGAGAATACAATATTCCAGTATTCCCTTCCTCATTTGGGTTTGTGTGTTTTCGACTATCATGATACAAAGATATATGTTTAGTATTGTATTATGCAATACATAGTACTGAAATTATCTTGTAATTTTTTTAAAACATTCATTTTCACACTGTGTTGATTTTTGTAGTGATAAATAAAAGAAGGGAAGTTGTTATTTATCAGTGAGAAGGATACTGCGGAGTACAGAACGGAAGTAAAAAGGATCTGGACGATTTCACAGGTTCGTAAATTAAAATTGTACATCATCAATTAACTAGCTATGAGAAAACTCTTACAAAGTTTAGTCTTGCTATTCTTATTTATTGCATCAGATGCAATAGCGCAAGACCGTGTAGTTACCGGTACGGTAACTGCGCAGGAAGATGGCTTGCCGATTCCCGGCGTAACCGTTAGAGTGAAAGGTGAAACTACCGGTACTTCGAGCGGTACCGATGGCAAATATTCCATTCGCGTTAGCGGGGCCAGTCCCATTTTACAATTTTCATTTATCGGATATACCACGCGCGAGCTTCCGGTACCGCCATCAAACGTTTTGAATGTAGCGCTCCGGACCGACGCTCAGCAACTCGGCGAAGTGGTAGTCACCGCTTTTGGTATAGCCCGCAGCCGAAATCAGGTGCCTTATGCGGCTCAGCAGGTTACCGGCGAGGAAGTGAGTAAGACCCGTACCAATAACTTTGTCCAGAATCTTTCCGGCCGGGTTGCAGGTCTGGATATCAAACAAACCAACAGCCTTGGCGGGTCAACTAATGTTGTATTGCGGGGAACAAAGTCTATCACCGGTGATAACCAGGCGCTGTTTGTTGTTGATGGCGTTCCATATAATAATGCCAATAATAATACGGCCGACCAAAGGACTGCACGGGGGGGATACGATTACGGTAATTCGGCCGCTGATATCAACCCCGATAACATTGAGTCCATCACCGTATTGAAAGGTGCCGCAGCCAGCGCGCTGTACGGCTCTCAGGGCGCCAACGGCGTTATTCTGATCACAACCAAGAAGGGCGCTAAAGGCTTGGGTATCACTGTTAATTCGAGTATATCTGTATCGCAGGTCGACAGAACCACCTTTGCCGAATACCAAAAAGAATATGGCGCAGGATACGGAGCGCTTTATGAAGACCCCAGTGGTTATTTTCTGTACCGTGATGTGGACGGAGACGGTACCCAGGACCTGGTTGCACCGTTATTGGAAGACGCATCCTATGGTGGCCCTTTCAATCCTAATCTGATGGTATACCAATGGGATTCATTTATCCCTTCGTCACCCACTTTCGGACAGCCCCGGCCATGGGTTGCTGCAGAGAACGACCCGTATGATTTTTTTGAAACGCCGGTATCAACCAACAACAGTATTTTCATAGATGCAGGGCTCGACAAAGGAACCTTTAAACTAGGCTATACCAGAGCCGACGACGAAGGTTACATGCCCAACAGCAGGATCACGAAGAATCTGGTGAACTTTGGAGGTACGTATAATATCACTCCGAAATTAACGGCACAAGCCAGTATAAACTTCTCTAACATTGACGGAGAAGGACGTTACGGAACCGGATATGACGGTGCCGGCGGAAGAAACCTGATGACCAACTTCAGGCAGTGGTGGCAGGTGAATGTGGAC
>DASWXL010000011.1:0-5264 GCA_036405495.1 Sphingobacteriaceae bacterium
TTTAATCAACGAACTGATTGGCAAACCAACTTTAAACGCCATATTCGTCACGGGTGGACCTACCTGTGTAAGAAAGTTACTGCCTATTGCTTTGAACAGCCAGTAAGCACGGTTCAGATCGTCGTTCGATTTATGTCGGAAAGCGATTTCCGTATTATCAAAAGAAAGGTTTTTATCTCTTTGAGGATGAATCTCAGTATTCAATTCAGGCATGTTCAAAATTAGGCAATCAGTCCAATTATTCTCACACAAAAGTGTCTGAATTATGTAAGTTTGCGCATGATCGAATTTAAATTAGAGGGCGGGTTTATCCCTCTCATCCAACTGCTTAAAGCGACCAATGTGGTACATACCGGAGGTGAAGCGCAGATCGTCGTTTCAGAAGGTCTGGTAAAATATAACGGTGTGGTTGATTATCGAAAAAGACTGAAGGTCAAAGCCGGAGATATTGTTGAATTCGAGGATCATAAAATCAAAGTAGTATGATGCAGACTATACAGAGCATCGGCTACCCCGTTCATTTTGAAAATACATTCCAGGAATTGCGGGATCTGATCATCGCGTCCGGTTACTCAAAAATTTTCATACTGGTAGACACGAACACCGAAAAACACTGCCTTCCGCTGTTACAACCATTTCTGGACGGCATATCGTATGATATAATTGAAGTCGACCCGGGAGAAGAAAATAAGAATATCGACTTCTGCATCGGTGTCTGGAAGATGCTGCTGGATTTTGGGGCCGACCGCAACAGTTTAATGATCAACCTCGGTGGCGGCGTTGTAACCGATATGGGGGGCTTTGCGGCAGCGACATTTAAAAGGGGGATCGATTTCGTACATATACCTACTACCCTCCTCTCACAGGTGGATGCTTCCATAGGGGGCAAAACAGGTATCGACCTTGATCAAGTAAAAAACATTATCGGCACCTTCACACAACCCAAAGCGGTATTCATCGCGCACGAGCTGCTTAAAACACTGGATAACCGCCAGCTTGTCTCCGGCTTCGCCGAGATGCTGAAACACGGACTGATCTATGATCCGGCATATTTTCGGCACATACAACATATGACCTCCGGAGAGATCACCCCTGAGGCCATCTACCGGTCGGTCGGGATCAAGAACGAGGTGGTAACGACCGATCCGCACGAAAAGGGCCTGCGAAAGATCCTGAACTTCGGTCACACCATCGGGCATGCGGTTGAAACCTTATCCCTGCAAAAGGATGCCGATCCCCTCCTGCATGGCGAAGCCATCGCCGTCGGGATGATCTGCGAAGCCTATCTCTCACACGAGTCGAATGGCTTAAGCGCGGAAGACCTGCACGAGATCACAAGAACCATCCGGCGAAACTTCCCCGATTATCCTTTGCATCAGCTGCAGGATCCAGATCTTATAGCCGTCATGAAAAATGACAAAAAGAACGAGCAGCAGCGTATCGGCTTCGCGCTGCTGAACCGCATCGGCTGCTGCGACTTCAATAAGTTTGCAACCGAAGCCGAGATCGCCGGCAGTTTAAACTATTACCGCAGCCTGATCCGGTCGTGATCATGACAAGAAAACTTTTTTAACTTTTCTCTTGACAGTAAAATTTAACTGTGTACATTTGACAATAACAAAACAATGAGATTAACAAACGCATATTGGTTCGGATATTACTTTTACTTTAACAGTAAAAGCCGGGACTAGTATGTGTTAGCAATAACAAGATATTATCACTAAAGTCCCGGCCTGCAGCCGGGACTTTTTTTTTATCTGAAAATGGAGAAAAAAAGGGTAGCAATTCAGGGCATCAAAGCTTCTTTTCATGAAGAGGCGGCATTCCGGTTCTTCGGTGAAGACATTCAAACCGTTGAATGCAATTCATTTAAACAAACATGTGAGGAGCTCAGGAACAAAAGGGCCGACTATGTGGTGATGGCGATCGAAAACTCCATTGCCGGCAGCCTGCTTCCCAATTATTCGCTGCTGCGCGACTATCACTTCCCCATTGTGGGCGAAGTATACCTTCCCATTCAGCTCCACTTACTGGCGCTCCCGGGAGTTAAATTTGAAGACATTAAATATGTGCAGTCGCACCCGATCGCCATCCGGCAGTGCAGTGATTTCTTTGATGAATTCCCCCACCTGCAAGTGATCGAAAGCAGTGATACTGCCGCCTGTGCCAAACAGATCCGCGAAGAAAACCTTACGGATACGGTGGCCATCGCCAATACGCTGGCAGCCAAGCTTTACAACCTGGAGGTATTAGAACGCCGCATCGAATCGAACAAAAAGAACTATACACGCTTTCTGATCTTAACCGACAAGCATACCGAAGTTAAAGGTGCAAACAAAGCCTCGCTGAGCTTTGAGGTGGGAAATGATGTAGGGTCGCTCGCCAGCGTCCTGAACATCTTCGCTGACCAGCGCATTAATATGACAAAAATCCAGTCGATGCCCGTCTTAGGCAAGCGGAACGAGTATAACTTTTATGTCGATGTAGAGTGGCAAAACCAGTCGGATTATGATGCCGCCATTAGCAGGGCTTTAAAACACACCATCAATTTCACCATCATGGGTGAATACAGAAAAAACGATAAAGTATAACAGTCAACCTCAACATAAGATGAAACACCATTTAGACATTCTGCCGATCAGCTCCTGGCTGGCCCCCTCAAACGAACCGCTATTAATTTCGGGACCATGCAGTGCCGAAACCGAAGAACAACTGCTGGCAACTGCTCACCTTTTAGCTAAAACCGGAAAAGTTACCGCATTACGCGCAGGTATCTGGAAACCCCGCACCCGTCCGGGAGAATTTGAAGGCATTGGCAGCATCGGACTGCAGTGGCTCAATCGGGCAAAAGAAGAAACCGGCTTACCTACAGCCGTAGAAGTTGCAAACGCCAAACATGTGGAAGAAGCGCTAGCCTCAGGTGTAGATATACTATGGGTCGGTGCACGGTCGACCGTCAATCCCTTCACCGTTCAGGAGATTGCCGATGCATTAAAAGGCGTCGACGTTCCGGTCCTGGTCAAGAACCCTGTGAACCCCGACCTGTCTCTCTGGATCGGCGCTTTAGAGCGTATCAACGGTGCAGGCATCAAAAAGCTCGGAGCTATTCACCGCGGATTTTCTTCATTCGAGAAAACAGCCTTCCGCAACGAACCGATGTGGGAACTGGCTATCCAGTTAAAGACACTCTGTCCGGAATTGCCGATCATCAACGACCCAAGCCATATTTGCGGTAACCGCGAGCTGATCCCATATATTGCACAGAAAGCTCTCGATATGGACATGCAGGGCTTGATGATCGAATCCCATATCGACCCGTCAGTGGCCTGGACAGATGCCAAACAGCAGGTAACGCCGTCGGCCTTGTCTGATCTGATCGATAACCTTTCGCTGCGTCATGCCGATATCAAAGATAAGGCGCTGACCGACAAACTGGCCGAACTCCGTAAGCAGATCGACAAACTGGATGATCAGATCATTCAGAAGATGGCAGAACGAATGGCTATCGTGGAAAAGATCGGTGAATACAAGCGCGATAACGGTGTCACCATCCTGCAGGTGAATCGCTGGGATGAGATCATGCACAAGCGTACTGCTTTCGCCAAAGCTTTAAAGCTTGACGAAAACTTCGCCGGAAAACTGCTTGAACTGATCCATGGCGAGTCTATCCGCAAGCAAACTGAAATCATGAACGCCAAACCAGCTGTTGAAGAGGTAAAATGAGTTCAGGAAATATCAGGTTATCCAGGAGGAGTGGATCCATAAACTGCACTATTCAGCTCACGGGCTCGAAAAGCGAATGCAACCGGGCGCTGATCATGCAGGCTTTGAGCAAGGGTAATGTAAAGGTAGAGAACGTCTCCACAGCGGCAGACACGGTCACATTAAATGAGATCCTGAAATCTCAGGCCTCAGACCTCAGACCTCGGACCTCAGACCTCAGACCTCAGGCCTCAGACCTCAGACCTCAGACCTCAGACCTCAGACCTCAGATAGATGTGGGCCCCGCCGGCACAGCCATGCGTTTTCTCACTGCATTTGCCGCTTTGCAGAACGGCGAAACGACCCTTACAGGAACCGAAAGAATGAAGCAGCGGCCGATCGGCATCCTGGCTGAGGCCCTGAAAACGCTTGGTGCGGCTATCGAATACACGGAAAAAGACGGATATCCTCCGCTCAGGATCACCGGGCCGCTGAAACAGAAAACGAATGAGCTGTCGATACAGGGTAACATCAGCAGCCAGTATATTTCTGCATTGTTGCTCATCGCATCAAGTTTACCGTCAGGACTGAAATTGACGATCGGAGGAGAGCTGACCTCCCGGCCGTATGTGGAAATGACCCTGGCCATGCTGGAGCAGGCCGGCATAAGATATGAATGGGATGATAATGTGATCTCCATCGAAAACCAACCTTTCACTCCCTCAACAATTGCCGTCGAACCCGACTGGAGCGCAGCCTCATACTGGTATTCCATCGCCGCACTATCCGCCCAAGCGGAAATTTTCCTGCCGGGATTGAATGGCTACAGTCTGCAGGGCGACAGCAAGATCACCGAGATCATGGCAAACTTTGGTATCACATCTCAGTTTAAGGATGGCGGAGTTTTTTTGAAGAAAGAACCCAAACCCCTCTTACGTAAGATCTTTGACTTCAAAGAGTGTCCGGATCTGGCACAAACGGTGATCGTGGTTTGTGCTGCATTGGGCCATAACGCAACCTTTACCGGTTTGGAAACCCTAAAGATCAAGGAAACCGACCGGGTAAAAGCCTTACAGGACGAGCTCGGAAAGATCGGCGTCAACCTTATCGAAAAAAACCTGACCTATAAACTCGACTGCTCCGGTTTAGATCTGCCTGAAAAGCTTACGGTAAAGACGTATGAAGATCACCGGATGGCGATGGCTTTCGCTCCGCTGGCTCTGGTAATTGATGAAGTGGAGATCGAAGACCATAAGGTGGTGGAAAAATCATACCCCCATTACTGGGATGATCTTAAAAAAGCAGGATTTGAAATTAAAAAGATTTGAGATATTAGATTTTAACAATGGCAGGAAACTCATTCGGACAATTATTCCGCATTACGACCTTCGGCGAATCGCATGGCGAAGCCATAGGCGTGATCCTTGACGGCTGTCCCTCAAATCTGGAGATCGACCCGGAATTTATACAGAGCGAACTCGACAAGCGCAAGCCCGGACAATCGAAAATTACCACCCAGCGTAAAGAAAGCGATACGGTACAGATCCTGTCGGGCGTTTTCG
>DASWXL010000012.1:0-19752 GCA_036405495.1 Sphingobacteriaceae bacterium
AAATGGATACATCCAGGCGTCCTGTAGCTACGAACATCCCTGCCAGAAACAGCAGATAATCGCCGGGAAGGAAGAACCCGAAAAACAGTCCGGTTTCTGCAAAAACCACGAACAGCAACAGGTAAAACCCTCCTTCGCGGAGAAGTTGTTCAGGATCTATAAGTTGTTGAAACTGCTGCCAGAAGTCATCCATAAGGGTAATATCCGTAAAACTACGAATATTAATGAATATTTATGCGTTATAACAGGTTTGACACAAGCGCCGGAAATAACCCCAGAATGATCGTTACCAACGCTGAAATACCCAGCACCACATTGAAGTAAGGCGACACCGCCACCTTCGCACGGTCTGACTCTTTGAAGTACATGGCAACGATCACGCGCAGGTAATAGAAAATCCCGATCACCGCATTAATAACTGCGAGCACTACGAGATAAACATGATAGTCGGACAGCGCTGAACTGAACATCATGAACTTGCCCATGAATCCCGCCGTTAACGGAATACCTGCCAGCGAAAGCATGGCCACCGTTACCGTGAAAGCCAGGTATGGATTCGTCTTCGCCAGGCCGTTAAAGCTGTCGAAGTTATCTGACCCGGTTACGCGTTTAACCAGGATAAGTGCGCCAAAAGCGATGATCGATGCCACTGAATAAGCCGTAGCATAAAGAAATACCGCATTCCCGGAGTTTGCACCAAGGGCAACGATGGCAAATAACATATATCCGGCGTGCGAAATGCTGGAGTAGGCCAGCATACGCTTAAAGCTGTGCTGATAAAGTGCCGTGATATTTCCGATAAAGAGCGTAATGACCGTAACCACCAGCAGAACCGGCATCCAGAACTCCTGAAGCGGCGCAAAGCAGGTAGCAAACAGGCGCAGGAACGCTGCGAAACCAGCCGTCTTAACAACGGTGCTCATGAACGTGGTAATCAGGGTCGGCGCACCATCGTACACATCGGGTGTCCAGAAATGGAACGGTGCAGCACCCACCTTAAACAGCAGACCGATCGCGGCCAGAATGATACCGGCATAGAAAAGGATCGAAACTTCAGTCGGATTGGAGATAAGATATTGCTTGATTCCCTCAAGGTCGAACGACCCGGTAGCACCATACAGAAAGGTGATGCCGAATAATAAGAACCCGGTTGAGAACGCACCCATCAGGAAGTATTTCAATGCCGCCTCGTTAGATGCTATATCTTTCTTGCGGATACCTGCAAGAATATAGGAGGCGACAGACATGATCTCAATACCGATAAAAAGCATGGTAAGGTTATGGTAAGAAACCATTACCACAACACCGGCAAGGGCAAAAAGAATGATCGCATAATATTCAGCGACATGCTCGCTGATGCGATCAAAGTAGTCTTTTGAAAGCAGAACGATCAGTAGTGTCGACAGAATGGTGATCACTGAAAAAGCAACCGCAAAATTGTCAAACAGCATCATGCCACTGAATATCGGAGACGCATTGCTATTCCACTCCGCGATGGCGGCTACAGCAGCACCCGCCAATCCGAGTACAGTAACCGGAACCAACGCGCTTTTAGCTTTATATAGACCCAGGTATAAAACAACTAAGGCCAGTATTGATATTATTATTAAAACGTTCATTATACTTTAAAATTCAAAAGTCAAAAGTCAAAAAGGATTGGTCCTTAGAATTTAGCGTTTAACAATTTTCCATTTACCTGTTCGATGAGATTGGCTACCGCAGCTTCAGAAATATTAAGAACCGGCTGCGGATAAATTCCTATCGCAAGTACCAAAGCACATATGATAAATAAAACCGCCTTTTCTGTTCCGTCAATATCTCTGAACAGGAGTGTCCGCTCATTGGTGACACCCAGCATAATATGCTGATACATTCTGAACATATAAACCGCTCCGAGAATGATGGTAAGACCGGCAATGATCGATGCCCACAGATTGTAGTTGTAAACTCCTAACAGCAAGAGGAATTCACCGATAAACCCGTTGGTTATTGGTAATGCTACAGTTCCAAGTAAAACGATCAGGAACGTAATGGCGAACTTCGGGGCAACTTTGGCAATACCGCCCATCTCAGCGATCTCACGGGTATTCAGTCGACGGGAAATAATATCCAGGGCGAAGAACAGACCCACCACGTTAATACCATGGTTCAGCATCTGGATCATCGCTCCCTGAAGACCTTGCTGATTCCAGGCGAAGATACCCGCAGCAATCAAACCAACGTGTGCAATAGAAGAATAAGCCACCAGACGCTTTGCATCCTTCTGAGTGAAGGCAATGATCGAAGCGTAAACAATACCGATGATCGAAAGCACCATCGCTGTTTGTCCCCATTCGGCAAATCCCAGCGGCGCCACAGGTATCAGCCAGCGAATGACGCCGTAGATACCCATCTTGAGCATGATACCTGAAAGCAGCATGGTTCCTGCAGTAGGAGCAGCCGTATACGTATCAGGTTGCCAGGTATGGAAAGGGAATACAGGCATTTTAATGGCAAAAGCCAGGAAGAACGCCCAGAAGATCCAGCC
The DNA here is from genome assembly GCA_036405495.1 of Sphingobacteriaceae bacterium. Lineage (GTDB taxonomy): Bacteria > Bacteroidota > Bacteroidia > Sphingobacteriales > Sphingobacteriaceae > DASWTL01. The sequence goes on from DASWXL010000012.1 coordinate 2,528, forward strand.
CTGCGTTGTTGCGTCAAGGTTCAGTTGATAGAACTGAGCGATGTCATAACTGTTACCCGGCGTTTGCAGATAAGCATAGATGATCGCCACCAGCATGATCAAACTGCCGGCAATCGTATAGATAAAGAACTTAAGGTTAACCCAAATACGGTTTTCGCCGCCCCATGATCCGCAGATGAAGTAGATCGGGATCAAAGCTGCTTCCCAGCCGATATAGAAAAGGAATGCGTCAAGCGCTGTAAATACCAGCAGCAATCCAGCCTGCATGAATGCGATCAGCGCATAAAATGCACCCGGATTTTTGTAGTCATGTTTCCAGGCCGCAAGAATAATGATCGGGATAAGCAGGTTAGTTAGCAACACCAAAACCATGCTGATACCGTCAATACCGGCCTTGAAATGTATGCCTAGCTGTTCGATCCACACGTAATCAACCAGGAACTGAGTCGATGCGTCCGGTGTAAACCGTGTAAGAAGGCTTACAGAATGTAAAAGTGAAATTACTGATAATACCAGAGCGCCATATTTTACGCCTTGCGTTTTAGCAAACGGAAACAACAAAGCCCCGAGTAATGGTAAAAATATAAGTAGTAAAATGTCCATTTATATTACTGTGCCTGTCTTAATAAATCTTGTAAAAACTGTAAACGATAATAGCAGCGATGCCGATCACCATCATGAATATGTAGAAGCCAACATTACCGGTCTGAAGCAGACGCAGGCTTTTGCTCGCTTCGGAAGCGCCGCGACCGAAGCCATTCACGATGCCGTCAATTCCCATCCTATCAACCACCTTAAAGAAGAAGCCTGATAAGGCATCCAGCGGTCGCTGGATCACTGCGGCGTAAAGCTCATCAACGTAGAACTTGTTGTATGAAAGATTTGCCAGTGCGCCCCTTTCCCCGCCGTCGCGAACCGGTACATCCGCGCCTTTAACGTATTTGACGTAAGCGAAAATAGCTGCTGCCACTGCACCGCCAACCGACACCGCCATCAGGATATATTCGGTAGTATGATCAAGGTGGAACTCACCCAGCTTCTGAACCGATGGTGTAAGAACCGGTGCCAGGAAGCTTGCAAGCCAGTGGCTTCCGCCCAATGCTGCCGGAACCCCGATAAAACCGCCCGCTACCGAAAGTACTGCAAGTACGATCAGCGGAATGGTCATCGATTTTGGAGACTCATGTAAATGGTGTTCCTGTTCTTTCGTTCCGCGGAAACCGCCCCAGAAGGTGAGGAACATCATCCGGAACATGTAGAATGCAGTCAGCATAGCGCCGATCACGCCAACAACCCATAATATCTTGTTATGCTCATACGCATGAGCCAGTATCTCGTCTTTTGAGAAGAAGCCTGAGAACGGAGGCAATCCGGAGATGGCTATGGTTCCCATCAGCATGGTGAAGAAAGTGGTTGGCAGACTTTTCTTCAGGCCACCCATATTGCGCATGTCCTGCTCATTGCTCATGGCATGGATCACAGAACCTGCGCCCAGGAACAGCAACGCTTTGAAGAAAGCATGCGTGATCACGTGGAAAAAAGCACCGGTATAAGCGCCTACCCCCAGACCAAGGAACATATAGCCCAGCTGCGATACGGTGGAATAAGCAAGTACCTTTTTTATATCATTTTGTGTAAGGGCAATGCATGCCGCGAGTATGGCGGTAACCAGACCGATCACAGCGACCAGGTCCATGGTCACCGGCGAAAGGGTGAACAGGATGTTGGAACGGGTGATCATGTAGATACCGGCAGTAACCATCGTAGCCGCGTGTATTAACGCCGATACAGGGGTTGGACCGGCCATTGCATCAGGAAGCCAGGTGAACAACGGGATCTGTGCCGATTTACCGGTAGCGGCAATGAACAACAGGATAGTGATCAGTAACAGGGTACTGTCGCCCGTAACCATAGAAGCCGCCTGTGGAAATATCTTTGCAAATTCCAGGCTTCCGAAGGTGTTAAAGATGAGGAACACTGCGATCAGAAATCCCAGATCCCCGATACGGTTCATCACAAAAGCCTTTTTAGCCGCCTGGGCATAGGATGTGTTGGTGAACCAGAAACCAATAAGCAAATAAGAGCATAACCCCACGCCTTCCCATCCAATGAACATCACTACGTAATTGGATCCAAGCACCAGAAGAAGCATGAAGAATACGAACAGGTTCAGGTAGGAAAAGAATTTGGCAAAGCCGGCATCGTCATGCATGTATCCGGTAGAATAAACATGAATAAGGAAACCTATACCTGTAACGATCAGCAGCATGATACTGCTAAGCGGATCGACCAGGAAATTAAACGGAACCGAAAGTGTTCCGGCGGTGATCCAGTCAAAAACCGGAACGATGAACGACTTCGTTTCAGAAGCGTTCAGCTCAACGAAAATACCAACACTTATAGCGAAAGATGCCAGCACGGAAAGGCATCCCACCAGTCCGACCAATGATTTTGACAGCACATTTCTACCCAGACCATTGATCAGAAAACCGATCAGGGGCAACAGAGGAACTAACCAAACTAAATTTATCATGTATATACTATTATGTCATGCTGAATGTATTTCAGCATCTGATAGATCCCGACGCAAGTTCAGGATGACAGTTATTTACCACTTTAACCTGTTCAACACGTTTATATCAACGGACTGCGTATTCCGGAAAACCATCACAATAATGGCGAGTCCCACCGCAACTTCGGCCGCTGCCAAAGCCATAATAAAAAACACAAACACCTGCCCGGCTGCATCGCCGCGATAAGCGGAGAACGCAGTAAGCAATAAGTTAATGGCATTCAGCATCAGTTCTATCGACATAAAGATGACGATAGCGTTACGGCGGATCAAAACGCCCATAACACCGATGGCAAAAATGACCGTACTGAATAAAATGTAATGATTTAGCGGAACGCTTTGTATAGTTTGAGTAACCGTTTCCATTATGCGTGTTTTGTATCCCTTTTAGCTAATAAAACTGCTCCGACCATTGCCGTTAACAACAGGATCGAAGATATCTCGAACGGTAAAAGAAAATCACTGAATAATACTTTTCCCAGATTCTTCACCAGACCAATACCCGGATCTTTCAGCACCAGCGGATCAGAAACGTCCAGCGCCTTCACAGAACCTGCGATGGTCACTAAAAGGCACATCCCGGCAATGACACCCGCTACCTTGAGCAGATTGGACTTCATAGGCTCCGTTTCCTTGTTCAAATTCAGCAGCATGAGCACAAACAGAAACAGAACCATAATGGCCCCCATGTAAACGATGAAGTTTACAACCGCCAGAAACTGTGCATTCAGAAGAATGTAGTGAATGGTGAACGTAAAAAAGGTGACGATAAGATATAGCACGCTATGTACCGGATTCTTCGAAAAGATCACCAGAAGTGCAAAAAAGACAGACAAGAATGCTACGAAGTAGAATAAAGATAAACCCATCGATGTGTATTTAAACCTTTGCCCTTAGAGCCGGGCAAAGGTACGTTTTTAAATTATTTCAACGGCTCCTCAACCAGCTTGTCTTTACCGTAGATAAAGTCTTTACGCAGATAATCAGCCGGAACGATCGGTCCGTCGAGATAGATCGCTTCTTTCGGACAGGCTTCTTCGCAAAGCCCGCAGAAGATGCATCGCAGCATGTTGATCTCGTATACGGCGGCATACTTTTCTTCACGGTACAAATGCTCTTCGCCTTTCTTCCGCTCGCCGGCGATCATGGTAATAGCCTCTGCCGGACACGACAATGCGCAAAGTCCGCATGCAGTACACCGCTCACGTCCCTGCTCATCGCGCTTCAGCGAGTGCATACCGCGCCAGTTTTTTGAAAACTCCCTTTCCTCCTCCGGATAAAAAGTTGTTTCCTTCTTCTTAAACATATGACGAAAAGTAATAGAAAGCCCTTTAGCGATAGCCGGAAGGTACATACGCTCCCAGAAATTCATCGGCGTTTGCTCTATTACTTTCTTCCTGTTACTTAATGATTCCATAGCCCTTGTCCCCTCGGGGGAACTTTTAATTAAACTATTCTTATACAATAACTCTCTCAGCCAAGGCTTACAATAATTCCTTCACTGTTATCACGATACCGGTGATCACGATATTGGCAATGGCAAGCGGTATCAAAACTTTCCATCCCAGGTTCATCAGCTGATCATAGCGGAAACGAGGGATCGTCCACCGTACCCACATGAAGAAGAAGATGAATAATAAGATCTTGGCAAATAATACGGCAACACCTACCAGCGGCCCCCAGGTTGGGCCTAACATGGCGTTCACCCAATCCATACCCGGATAATTGTAACCACCAAAGTACAGGGTAGCCATTACCGCCGACGACACGAACATGTTGATATATTCGGCAAACAGAAACGCTCCCAGCTTAAATCCGGAATATTCCGTATGATATCCCGCCACCAGCTCATTCTCACTTTCAGGAAGGTCAAAAGGTGTACGGTTACATTCAGCGAAGGCACACACCAGGAAAATAAGGAACCCTAAGGGCTGATAGATCACGTTCCACTGCCATGCGTGCTGCTGGGCGGCGATCTCGCCTAAGCTGAGGGTGTTGGTCACCATCAGCAGCGCGATGATAGAAAGCCCCATGGCGATCTCGTAGCTGATATTCTGCGATGCTGCACGAATAGCACCCATCAGCGAATATTTGTTATTAGAGGCCCATCCACCGATCATGATGCCGTAAACCCCTAAGGATACGATACCAAAAATGTAAAGGATGCCCACGTTAATATCGGTCACCTGCAGCGGAACCAGGCGGTCACCGATCTGAATATTTTCCCCGAACGGAATAACCGCACTACCCAGCAGGGCTGTGAACAGTGCCAGCGATGGTCCTAAAATAAACAGGATAGGACTGGATTGCGACGGGATGATCTCTTCTTTCAGGAACATCTTCAAACCGTCTGCCAGCGGCTGGAACATACCATGCGGACCGGCGCGATGCGGACCAACGCGATCCTGGAGAAACGCAGCTATCTTACGTTCTGCAAGTGTAGAATAAGCAGCAATACCTAAACTGACCCCGAAAATGACAACGATCAGTATGATCTTTTCAATAACTAACGCTAACTCCATTACAATTTAGTGGTTCTTTCGAATTGTTCTTTATTTGCGTCCTGTAATGCAGGATTTGGTTTCACCACCGGCAGTGGCTTTAATGTGTCGTAATGGTTGGATGAAATGACCGACTGCTGTGATATCTGACGTGGTCCTTCAATAACCCAGTCGCTCGTTTTCTTATGGTCAAAGCGGCAGGAGTTACAGATCCATTCTTCCACTTCGCCAAACTGATCCTTTCTTCCGGTAACGCGAAGCACTTCCTCGCCTTTATACCACAAGGTCACTTTGCCACAGCAGGTAGGGCAATCGCGGTGTGCATCAACCGGCTTGGTGAACCAAACACGGTTTTTGAACCGAAAGGTCTTATCAGTAAGGGCTCCTACCGGGCAAACGTCGATGACATTACCGGAGAAGTCGTTCTCAATTACGTTTTCAATATAGGTTCCGATCTCTGCAGCATCGCCGCGACCCAGAACTCCATGCTCACGTTTGTCGGTGATCTGATCTGCGGTATACACGCAACGGTAACACAGGATACAGCGGTTCATATGCAGCTGGATCTTGTCGCCGATATCGATACGGTCAAAGGTACGGCGCTCAAACTCATATCGCGTAGTAGCCAGTCCGTGCTCATAGCTCAGGTCCTGCAGGTGACACTCGCCGGCCTGGTCGCAGACCGGGCAATCAAGCGGGTGGTTGATAAGCAGCATTTCCACTACACCCTTACGTGCTTCGGTCACTTCCGGAGAAGTAATGTTCTGCACTTCCATTCCATCCATCACTGTGGTACGGCATGAAGCCACCAGCTTAGGCATAGGTCTGGGATCCTTCTCAGATCCTTTTGAAACCTTTACCAAACATGTGCGGCACTTCCCGCCACTACCCTGCAGTTTTGAGTAATAGCACATTGCCGGCGGAACAATATCACCCCCGATCTGCCGTGCAGCATTCAGGATGCTTGTTCCCGGTTCTACATCAACCGTAATTCCGTCTATCGTTACTTTAACCTTTTCAGACATCTTCAAATTCAAAAGTTAAAATTCAAAAGTCAAAACTCCTTATCCAGTTTAATAATGATGGAAGCTATGATCTTTGATAGTTCATCTGCTTCTTTCATCATTTCATCAATCTCGGAAATATCGACCTTTGATATATCTGTATCCTTTATGAGATTAAGCCAGTACTTCGTTTCGTTAGCAGATTTTAAAGCAATTATATAAAACCTTTTAAAATCCTTTTTTAAACTTCCTGACCTTCCTTCCTCAACATTAGCACCTATCGACGTTCCGCTCCTCAGAAGCTGATCGAAGATTGCGAAATGTATTCTTTCAAATTGTGAACTACTTACAAACCTTATGATATCTTTAGCAAACTCCAAACTTCGTTGCCTGATATCATAGGGTTTTTCACTCACCTTTTTTAATTTTTTAATTTTAAATTTTCACTTCTGCTGCCTCAATGGCAGGCAGCGGATCCGCGTAATTGGCCAATCCATAATTTCTCGTCATTGCTTCGCCGGCGTTGGTCACATGCCATTCAAACTCATCACGGAAATGACGGATGGCACTCGCTACCGGCCATGCAGCAGCATCGCCAAGCGGGCAGATCGTATTTCCTTCAATTTTCTTTGCGACGTCAACCAGCAGATCGATATCACTCATTTTACCGTGGCCATATTCCAGCCGGTGAAGCACTTTTTCAAGCCATCCTGTCCCTTCACGGCAAGGCGAACACTGTCCGCAGCTTTCATGGTGGTAGAAACGGCTGAAGTTCCAGGTGTTACGAACGATACACTGATCCTCGTCGAAAGCGATCAGGCCGCCGGAGCCTAACATGGTTCCGGTCGCGAATCCGCCATCGGACAACGACTCATAAGACATCAGCCGCGGTTCGTTATTGATCGTTTTCAGAAATAAATTGGCCGGCAGGATAGGCACTGACGACCCTCCGGCAACCACTGCTTTCAGGCGCTTGCCATTAGCAATACCTCCACAGTACTCATCAGAGTAGATAAATTCTTCTGCTGGAAGGCCTAACTCGATTTCATATACTCCCGGCTTTGCAAGGTTTCCGCCGGCGGAGATCAGCTTTGTTCCGGTACTTCTGCCAATACCGATCTTTGCATACTCGTCGCCACCATCGTTGATGATCGGCACTACTGCTGCGATGGATTCCACGTTGTTAACTACCGTCGGGCAGTCGTATAATCCTGAGATCGCCGGGAACGGAGGTTTGATACGCGGGTTACCACGCTTACCTTCCAGCGACTCAATCAGGGCAGTTTCCTCACCGCAGATATAAGCGCCGCCACCCGGCTGCACATACAACTCCAGGTCATAACCTGTCCCTAAGATATTCTTACCTAAAAACCCTGCGTTCTTTGCTTCCGCGATAGCCTTCTCCAGGATGCGGATCTGAGGCATCATCTCACCACGTACATAGATGTACGAAGTGTTAGCACCCAGCGCGAAACTCGACACGATCATTCCCTCGATCAATGCGTGAGGGATATGTGTCATCAGGTATCTGTCTTTGAATGTTCCCGGTTCAGATTCGTCACCGTTACAAACCAGGTAACGTGGCTTTCCTTCCGGCTTTGCCAGAAAGCTCCACTTCATTCCGGTAGGGAAACCTGCACCGCCCCGTCCGCGTAAGCCGGATTTCTTCACTTCTTCCACCACATCATCTGTAGACATTGTTTTCAAAGCTTTCTCCACGGCCCGGTAACCACCCATTTTGCGGTACACCTCGAACGTATTAATGCCCGGAACGTTTATATGTTCTAATAATAACTTACGAGCCACAATTATTTTGTTTGATCAACAGGCTTTGCTGCTGTTGTTAACCGTAAACTTTCTATCAACTCATCGATCTTACCTTCGGTAAGGTTCTCATGGAACGTATATTCAGGGCCGATCTGTAAAACAGGACCCATGCCGCAGGCGGCAAGGCACTCAACCCCTCTCCAGCTGAATAAACCGTCAGCTGTTACTTCCCCTTCTTTCACATCGAGCTTCTCCTCAATGTACTTCATGATCTTTTCTGCACCTACCAGACAGCACGGACCCGTACGGCAAACTTCAAGCACATATTTTCCCTGAGGCTTCAGGAAGTACATAGTATAAAATGTAGCAACCTCATAAACCTCAATAGGCTTAATATTCAGGAATTCCGCTACCTTATCCATTGCCGGGGTACTCACCCATCCGAACTCCGCCTGTACCAGGTGAAGGATCGGAAGCAAAGCAGACTTTTGCCTGCCTTCGGGATACCGGCTCACTATCTCCTGAAACCTAGTGATCAGTTCCGGTGTGAAAGTAACCTCTTCTGTTTGTGTTATACTAAGCATCTAACTCTCCCGCAATAACATTTAAACTACTCATATTAACGATAGCGTCAGAAAGAAGCATTCCGGCGCTCATTGGAGCGTACATCTGATAATTAATAAAGCTTGGACGACGGAAATGCAGACGGTACGGCGTACGTCCGCCGTCATTAACGAGGTAAAAGCCAAGTTCGCCGTTACCACCTTCAACGGCGTGGTAAACTTCGGTTTTCGGAGTATCGATCTCACCCATAACGATCTTGAAGTGATAGATCAGCGCTTCCATATTATTATAGACCTGCTCTTTCGGAGGAAGATAAAACTCAGGCACATCAGCATGGAAAACTCCTTTAGGTTCCTTTTCTATCTTCTCAAGCGCCTGCTCAATGATGCGCAGACTTTGCCACATTTCCTCATTACGCAGCAGGTAACGATCATAAACATCACCATTGGTGCCTACCGGGACCTCAAAGTCGAAATCCTCATATGAAGAATACGGTTCCATGGCACGAACGTCCATATCCACACCCGTAGCGCGTAATATCGGTCCGCTCCAGCTGTAATTCAGTGCTGTTTCCGCATCAACGGCAGCAACGCCGATTGTCCGGTCCATAAAGATCCGGTTCCGGTTGAACAGTGCTTCGAACTCTTTTAATACAGGAGGGAAATCTTTGACGAACTTACGGATCTTGGCAAAGGCGATGTCATTGAAATCACGCTCAAAGCCACCGATACGACCGATGTTTGTCGTCAGACGTGCGCCGCAGATCTCTTCATAGATCTCGTACACGTGTTCACGCTCTTCCATCAGGTAAAGGAAGCCGGTATAAGCTCCGGTATCCACACCAAGGATCCCGTTACAGATCAGGTGATCGGTGATACGCGCAAGCTCCATCACAATGACCCTCATATAGTCAACCCGCTTAGGCGTTTGAATATTCAGGAGTTTCTCCACCGTCATGTGCCAGCCCATATTGTTGATCGGCGATGAACAGTAGTTCAGACGGTCGGTCAGCGGAGTGATCTGGTAGAACGGACGGTGTTCGGCAATTTTTTCAAATGCCCGGTGAATATATCCGATGGTAGAAACGCCGCTCACAATACGCTCACCGTCCATCTGCAGCACGTTCTGGAATACTCCGTGTGTTGCCGGGTGGGTCGGACCGAGGTTCAGGGTGGCTGTTTCGTCCAGCTGGTTTATATCAGTAACAAAAGGATTGTTCATTATCTTCCGAAGAAATAATCTTTTTTATCAACACGATTAGGGTCTTCCAGCGGAAATTCTCTTCTCATCGGGAACACGTCCATATCGTCAACATTTAATATACGGACCAGATTAGGATGCCCTTCAAAGTTGATCCCAAAGAAGTCGTATGTCTCCCGCTCCATCCAGTTGGCTCCCTGCCACAGCGGGGTTGCCGATGCGACCGATGGTTTTTCACCATTCAGGAACACTTTGATCCGCACGCGAACATTGTTAGTGAGACTGTGGAGGTGATAAATAACGCCGATAGGCAATTCCTTTTCAGGATAATGGATACCGGTGATATCAGTCAGGTAGATGAAGGCAAGTTCCTTGTCTTCTTTCAGGTATTGAAGAAGGCCCAATATGGTCTCCTTATTTGTTTCAAAGGTCAGCAGGCCGTACGGTTCAGCCGGAACCGTGATCTTTTCGCCAAAACGGGCGGTTATTTTTTGTAATACAGCCTGGTTTGATAGTTTACCCATTACTGGATTCCGTATTTTGCTAATAATTCTTTGTACTCAGGAGAGTTTCTGCGGCGAAGCGATTCGTTCTTCACCAGCTCCTGTACTTTTAATATGCCGCTCAGGTAAGCTTCAGGACGCGGAGGGCAACCGGGCACGTAAACATCCACGGGGATGATCTCATCAATACCCTGCAGCACTGAATAAGTATCGAAAATACCACCACTTGATGCACAGGCGCCAACGGCGACAACCCAGCGTGGTTCGGCCATCTGGATATACACCTGTTTCAGAACGGGGGCCATCTTCTTGGCAATGGTACCCATTACCAGGAGCATATCAGCCTGACGCGGCGAGAAAGAAGGTCTCTCAGCACCGAAACGGGCAATATCATAATGGGCTCCCATGGTGGCCATGAACTCGATACCGCAGCAGGAAGTTGCAAACGGCAATGGCCACAAAGAGTGAGAACGGGCCAACCCTATTACTTTATCGAAGGAAGTTGCAAAGAAACCTGCGCCTTCTACACCCGGAGGAGCTTCTACTAATTTTATATCGCTCATATCCCTTTCAGCTAAACACATCTCTCCAACGAGAAAGTGTCAAAATTACAATATTTAAACGTATGTATCAGGGAATACAGTATTTAGAAACATTCTAAAACTACCGATTCCAGTCCAATACCCCTTTTTTAATCACATAAATGAAACCCGCAAGCAACGTGCCCATAAAAACGAACATCTCGATCAGGCCGTTAAGCCCGAACTCGCGGAAGTTCACTGCCCACGGATACATGAAAATTACTTCGATGTCGAAAATCACGAACAGAATGGCTACCAGAAAATACTTAATATTAAAAGGCTGGCGTGCATTTCCGACCGACTCGATACCTGATTCAAACGGAACCAACTTTTCGTCTGTCTTTCTTTTAGGACCTATCAAATGGGTCAGAACCATAGTAGATACGACAAATCCCAGAGCCACGACCATTTGAAATATGATCGGCAGATAATTTATTGAGGTACTTTGTGCTTCCATACAAAATTTGGCGCAAATATAAACAAAGCGAGCCGACAAAACTGTCGGCTCGCTGTATTATTTTTAATGAGTTACGGCTATTTGCCTTGTATCTGTTTTACCACCTGAGTGGCGTACGGATCAGCTGGATCAAGTGCAAGAGTTTTGTTAAAGTACTCTTTGGCTTTTGTCTGATCGGTCTTCAGATAGTATGCGCCGAGGTTATTATAGGCTTCTATCAAATTCTTCTTATGTCTGGCATCTGTTAAAGCTTCCGGCTTCATGCCTATCACTTCGATGAACTTCTCATAGTAAGGCACCATTTTACCACCGGTATTCTCTGCATCATCCAGTAAACGGTTGGTACGTGCACGGAACAACCACGCGTCCGGCGTTGACGGTGATTTCTGGTTGATATAACTGAACGCTGAATCGGCCTTCACCAGACCTTCTTTAGTATAATCCGGATTTTCTTTTACCTGCGTTGCATAATCAAAATACTGTGACATGCCATAGAAGAAATTATCATACAGAGCATTCTTATTCGCTTCAGGATCGGCCACAGCTATTTCATAGAGCTTTGCAGCCTTACCATATTCCCTTGCAGAATAAAGCTCTTTTGCCAGTTCACCAATACCTTCAGCCAATGTCGAGTCAAGCTCTACAGCTTCCTTCAAAGTAGCAACTCCCTTATCGAATTCACCAGCCTTTACCTGAGCCTGGCCCAGATACAGGTAATCCGAATTGATCAGGCGCTTCTTGTCAACTTTGGCGAAAAAGTCCTTCATGGCTTGTAAGCTGGCAGGATAATTACCATTCTCGTAGGCAGCATATCCAAGATAACGGTGGATACGCGGATTGGCTTTATCCATTTTTGCCATCGCCTGTGCTTCCTGCTCAAGTGCTTTTGAATCTTTCGTATATACCAGGATATCAGCATAACGCATTCTCGACTCAAGAGAGCGGTCGGTAAGATCCATATACTTCTTATAGTATTCCAAAGCCTGCTTATATTTAGCTTCACGATTCTTTACATCATCCGTACCCCAGGCGATATAAGTTTCTGCAAGCTCCCGATAAGCGGGACCGTAATTCGGATCAGCTGCTAATACTTTCTTGAATTCAGCGTCAGCTTCCGGGAAAGCGCGTGCGCGTTTACGGATAACGCCAAGTTCAAGCGATGCGCGGAGCAGGTCCTTGTTAAGCTCTGTAGCCGTACGGTAAGCGCTGAATGCCTCACTGTTCTTGCCAAGACCACGATATGCATCACCGAGAGCCAGGAAGATATCGGCGTCTTTTGCATTTACTTCTTTCGCTTTATCCAGCCAGGTTATCGCCTGATTAAAGTCAGGGTTCGGTTCGCCGTTAGGCGTGATATCCATAGTATATGCTTTACCGATATATAGGAGTGGTAAATACTCCTTTCTTCTCACCATATCGGCCGCTTTTGTAAAGTTAGCTGAAGCGCCACTCTTATTGCCATCCAGCAACTCGACAGTGCCCAGACCAACGTAATTCAAAGCCTCTTCGTCATCCGCAGCAATTCCCTTATTATACATCATCTTGGCAGAATCAGCATACTCATTAGCAAGGTATACATTACCTAAATAGAAGAAGTTTTCCGCCTTGTCCGGTTGAGAAGCAGTTAATCCTTTAAGGATGGTTTTGGCCTTCTGATACTGTTCAGCATCGATCGCTTTCTTAGCATCAGCAAGATTTTGAGCGAAAACTGCCGAACCCAGAAAAACCAGGCCTAAAGTTGCCTTCATCGCTTTTTTCATTTTCATTGGTTCTAATTTAAGTTAATCTACTTTATTATTCTTATTTCCCTGGGTGGAATGCTATCGGGCAGCAAACCCGACTTCAGTACTATTCTCTGCCCCCGCTCACCGTACAGGAAAGCGGCCAGTCCGGAGCCAAGCCCCGGCCCACCCTGGGCATTCATTATATATAAATTCCTTGTCAGCGGATACCGCTTCAACGCAATATTACTTTGAGTAGGTTTATAAAAATCATCTGACCCGGGCTTTCCCGGTAAATTCCTAACACCAAGAACCTTAAGGTTAGGGATGATCTGCTCGAGGCCTTCCTCCGGCTGTCTGATCCAGTTGATCCCCGTTACACCGATGGTACCGGGATGATCATTCACATAGCGGATCACTTCAGGGTTCGACTTCAACGCATAAACACCCTGAGAAGGAAGTTCCTTAACCCCAGCCACTTCTTTCAAATAACGTACCGTACTCGAATTCGGGTTATCAAAGACCAGGCTCCTGATCTTTCCCGGATTGCCCCGCAGCACGTTAATAATATCTTCAACGGTAGCAGTTGAGTCCTCAGCCGACTTATGCGTGATCAACGCAATCCCGTCCACTGCAAAACGTCTAACGCGAATGTTTATCTTTTTATTTTCGTAGAAGTTCTTTTCCTCATCGTTTAATAACCTGGATAACACTGCAACGCGGATATCGCCTGTAAGGAAATCTTTTAAAAGTTCGTTCTCCGACTTATACAGCGCATCAATATCGGCAGCCGGATACTCGCTGTCAAAAACCGCCAGCTGATCCTCCAGAATTGGCTTAAACGTCTCATCAACCAAAACTTTGGTGCTGCCCGTTGTATAGGTCTTATTTGCCTCCGGGCTGCTGCCGCAAGAAGAGAGTCCGCATATACTAATAGCCAAACCCAGGGTCAGGATCCAATTCTTCATCTAATCTCTTGATTGTATTAAACGTATAAACCGAAAGAAAGAGTATATAATCAACACAGCACCAAACATTATTCTGTACTTCGGCTCCATCTCAAGCGGAATCGACTTCCAGAAAATAATGCCGATGCCAAGCCCGAGATAAAAAATAAAGAATGCTACCCCTAAAATGGACAGAAATCGCTTTGCGGGCGATTTCTGTCTCTCTCTGTTATTACTAAAAGCCATTACTCTCTATTGTCCGGCCAACTGGAAGAAGATCGGAATAGTGTACTGAACCCGTACCGGACGACCGTTCTGCTCGCCTGGAGACCATTTTGGTGAGTTTTTCAATACACGTACCGCCTCTTCGTCAGTTCCGTATCCCAGTCCGCGTAAAACCTTGATATCGGTTAGCTGACCATTCTTTTCAACAACAAAGGATACGATAACGCGACCGGTAATGTTATTTTCACGTGCTAACGGAGGATATTTGATTGTTCTGCTCAGGTATTTATTGAACGCATCATCACCACCAGGAAACTTAGGAAGTACCTCTACGCTGGCGAAATCGCGGATATTATTATCCTCTACGATCGCTGCCTCTTTTGGTGCTTCACCCACCGGCATATCGATCACAATGTCCGCATTCGGGTCGCCCTCGATAGTTTTCTGACCTGGATCAGCAACTTTAAGTTCCTCAACGGTTGGAGGTTCCTCATCACGCACCTGTTCTGCAGGAACAACTACGGGTGGAGGGAACTTAACCTGATCCACCTTTGGTTTCGGCGGCTCAACTATCGGAGGCGGCGGAGGTGTTTTTTCATCCACCGCAGGCGGCGGCGCCAGTACCACTTCTGTTACTTTAACAGCCTCTTCCTCTTCCGGCATGTATCCGGATATCAACTTAATGATCGTCGGAGCACTTACCGCAAGAACAAACAACACGCTACCTATTAAAAACGCCTTATTGGTTGTCTTAGGGTTAGATTTACGCAGTTCGTATGCACCGTAAGCTTTGTTACGGCCGGCAAATACCACGTCGAGCCACTCCGGTTTAAAAATATCTAATTTTGCCATTTCTATTTTTGATTATACGGGTTAATTATTCATAGATCTTATCCCGTTTCAGCAACTCAATTTCAGGCTCTGTGATATCAACGATTGCGTAAGTCTGAGGTTTTACGATCGCCATTTCATCCAGAATATCCACCAGATTCTTATAAGTAGAATGCTCGCCAGCCTTAATCAATACGATCAGCCCTTTCTTAGGATCGCCGGTAGCTGCAATAACTTCTTTCTTTTTCTCCAAAAGAGCTTTCCGGATACCGTCCTTTCCGTAGTTATCTACAGTAGGGCCTTCAATTGTTTTCTCCATCAAACCCATGTACCATTCTAAACGGTTATTGGAACCAAGAAGGATGGTCATCGTTCTGTTATCTGCGACATCCAGCTGGGTATCAGGCTTTTCCTCATCTTTATCCGGCATGGCCAAATCCATTGCCTGAGGCTTAGCCAGAGTGGTGGTAAGCATGAAGAAGGTGATCAGAAGGAACGCAAGATCCACCATCGCCGTTAAGTCTACTCTGGTCGATTGCTTTTTGCTCCGAATCTTACCGCCGCCTTTTTTACCACCCCCGCCGGAGGAGGTATCTAATTCTGCCATTTTATTAAAATTTTAATTTAATGTTCTGTTTAATCTTCCGCTTCCAATGAAGTGATCAGGCTAAATTTATTGACATTCTGACGTTGCAGAATATCCATCACCTCTTTCACTGCAGGATACTCTTCCTGGGAATCTCCTTTGATACTGAAGCGCAGGTCTTTGTTATTTAATTCTTTAGTTGCAAAGCGGGCTGCATAGATCCACTCCGTTAGCTCAGGTGGTGCAGTAGCCACTGAATCAGTCGGGATGCCTGGCTGAACACCTGGTGCATTCCGCTGGTCACCGCTCATTGCGATCAGTTGCTTCAAATTAGCAACCGGAACACCAAAGGCTTCAATAAGAGAAAAACGCTTTTTCTCTTCATCAGTGAATTCTACGTTGTACCGTTTGCCTATACGCTCAAGCATATTGATACGTACGTCCGGACCGGCAACACCAAAAAACACCTTTCCGTCGCCAACGGTCAGCGTAGCGATATCCGTATCAGGCACCTTGATCTGCGTCCGTGATGAAGGGGTGTCTACCGGCAGCGGCTCCGGCTGACGGGCAGTAGCAGTAAGGATAAAGAACGTCAATAACAAGAACGCCACGTCGCACATGGCCGTCATATCGATGGCTGTACTCTTTCTTGGAACTTTTACTCTGGGCATTTCTTTCGTTTAATTTCGTTATGTAATATAGAGATGATCAAACCCCGGAGTTTCCATAAAGCCGGGGGTATTTTTTTCGATTCTCTTATTTGTGTGTACTTGCGTAAGTCTGAACGATAGAGAAACCAGCCTCGTCGATTGAGTAGGTTAATTTATCGATCTTAGAAGTAAACACGTTATACATAATGATCGCAACGGTAGAAGTAGCGATACCTGTAGCTGTATTGATAAGCGCTTCAGAGATACCGTTTGCAAGCTGAGCCTGGTCAGGAGCACCACCGGTACCTAATGCCGAGAACGCCTTGATCATACCTGTTACTGTACCTAACAAACCTGTTAATGTACCGATAGAAACCAAAGTAGCGATAACCGTTAAGTTCTGCTCAAGCATTGGCATCTCAAGAGCTGTTGCTTCTTCGATATCCTTTTGGATTGCTAATACAGACTGTTCGGTGTCCAGATTGCTGTCCGATTCTACTTCTCTGTATTTTTTAAGCCCTGACTTGATCACGTTAGCAACAGAACCCTGTTGTTTGTCGCACTCAGCCATAGCAGCTTCGATGTTACCGGCACTCAGAAAACCTTGAATTTTTTTGATGAATGCATCAACATTTCCTTTACCTGCAGCTTTAGTGATCACAAAGTACCGCTCGAAAGAAAATACGATGGTCATTAACAACAAACCGATCAGGATAGGAACGATAAATCCGCCTTTGTAAACCATTCCGAAATAGTTACCTGGCAGTGGGTGACCGTTTTCCGGATCGCCGCCTTCGAAGTTTGAAGGATCTCCCATCACGAATTTCCATAATAAGAATCCGATCACCAGACACAATATCATGGATAGACTTGCAAAAATGCTAGAACCAGAGCTTGAGCTTTCTTTTTTGGCTGTTGTTGGTTTTGGTGCGTTTGCCATTTTTTTAAAAATTTAGTTTTAGTTGTTGATTAATAAATATTAAAAGTTAATTGTTCACTGATTTTTACAACACTTCTGAATTGAGTAAAACAAATTTAAAGTTTTACCTGTAATAAAGAATTATTCGTGCATTTATTGCTAAACTACCTTCTCGTCTTATCCGGCCCAGCAGAATC
>DASWXL010000013.1:0-12816 GCA_036405495.1 Sphingobacteriaceae bacterium
AGACGGGGAATTATGCCGACCTGGGAAGCATTACCCGTCCTCTGACCGACGATGAGCGCCTGATCATCCAGCGGGAAGTGAACAGGATTTATGAGACCTTTACAGGCAAAGTGGCTGCCGGACGGAAAATGTCCCAGGCAAAAGTGGACAGCATTGGCCAAGGCCGCGTTTGGAGCGGAACGGATGCGTTACGGCTGGGTTTGGTTGACCGGCTGGGTGACATTGACGATGCGCTGAAAGCCGCAGCTGCCAAAGCGGCGCTAAAGGAATATAAGATCGTAGAATATCCATCACAGAAAGATCCCTTCCAGAGCCTGTTCGATCAGACTGGGGACAAGATCCGTACCTACTTCACCATGCAGGAACTCGGAGAAAATTATCTCTATTACCAACAGGTGAAATCCGCTTTACGGCTTACTGGTATTCAGGCCCGTCTGCCGTATTCGATCACCGTTAAATAGAGCTGACACCTCATTCGTAAGCATGCCGCGGCTCAGAGACTGGCATGTTAGCATAAGGTCTCAGTATTTTACTGTCCGGTTGGACGGTGGTAAAATGTGGCTATGTAAAAACTAAAATCCCCACAGCGGCTTTTTATTGAAGAGCAATATCCAGCTACTCAATAAATAAACAACTGATGGCCGAGCATACCCCCCCGTTCGAAAATATACCCGCAGAAGATGATTTTCAGTTCCTGAACAACCCGGTCTTAACTGTAGAGCCCGTCGTAAAGAAATATCTGGCAGCAACGAAAAGCTATCATCAGGAAAACAACAACTTTTATTTTACCGACGGTGATGCGAAAGTGGAGATCCGTATCATTAGCGATGAGATCATGAGGGTCCGCCTGGCCCCTCACGGCACCTTCTTAAACGATTTCTCATATGCCGTCCCTGAACACGATCAGCTGGCTACAATTTTCAGAATGGCGGAAAATGAGTCGTCATATAAAGTATCGACCAATACCATCAGCTGCGTCATCGGGAAAGCCGACTTTCACATTGCTTTCGCTGACAATGACGATCTGGTTCTCAACGTAGATGCTTCTCCTATGCACTGGGAAGAAAATGTAGATTTCGGCGGTTACTATGTATACTGTACGAAGAAGTGTGGCGAGAAGGAAAGTTTTTTCGGCCTCGGCGACAAAACCACGAACTTTAATCTGAAAGGAAAGAGGCTGCACAACTGGAACAGTGACGTTTACTCCTTTTATAAGCATCAGGATCCGTTATATCGTTCAATTCCTTTTTATATTGGTATCAACAATGGCATAGCCTACGGCATCTTTTTTGACAATACCTATAAAACACATTTCGACTTTGGCCATGAAGACCGCAGTAAGACCAGCTTTTGGGCGGATGGTGGCGAGCTGCGATATTATTACATCCATGGGCCACATATGATGGATGTGGTTAAGCGATATCACACGCTGACAGGAACCCACCCTATGCCGCCGAAATGGGCGCTCGGCTTTCATCAGTGCCGGTGGAGTTATTACCCCGAGGATAAGGTCAAGACCATTGCCCGGAACTTTCGCGAGCGTAAAATACCCTGTGACGCCATTTATCTCGACATTGACTATATGGACGGCTACCGCTGCTTCACATGGAATAAACGCTATTTCCCGGATCCCAAACGGATGATCAAAGAGCTGGCCGATACCGGTTTCAAAACCGTTGTAATTATCGATCCGGGCATAAAAGTGGACGAAAATTACTGGGTCTACAAAGAGGGAAAATACAACGGGTATTTCTGTCGCCGCTCAGACGACTATAATATGGAGGGACATGTGTGGCCCGGGCGTTGCCAGTTTCCCGACTTTACGAATCCGAAAGTCCGTGAGTGGTGGGGGCATTTATTGAAAAGCCTGACCGATCTGGGCGTAGCCGGTGTGTGGAACGATATGAATGAGCCTGCAGTTTTCGGCTCGGGCACCTTTCCAAATGACGTCAGGCACAATTACGACGGCCACCGCGGTTCGCATCGTAAGGCACATAATGTTTATGGAATGCAGATGGTTCGCGCAACCTACGAAGGTTTGAAAAAGCAACAAAAAAACAAGCGTCCGTTTACCGTCACCCGAGCAGGATATGCGGGAGTGCAGCGGTATTCATCTGTCTGGACGGGCGATAACGTTGCCACCTGGGACCACCTGAAGATGGCTCCGCTGCAGTTACAGCGACTTTCCATTTCCGGGGTTTCATTCTGCGGTACGGACATCGGCGGCTTTAGCGGCGAACCCGACGGCGAGTTGTTCACCCGATGGATCCAGATCGGCGTCTTTTCGCCATTCATGAGGGCACACTCAGCTGGTGATACCCGTGAACGCGAGCCCTGGAGTTTTGGCGAATACTATGAAAACATCAACCGAAAGTTCATTGAGCTTCGCTACCGGCTATTACCTTACATTTATTCCGCTTTTTGGGAACATCACCGATATGGCTTTCCTATATTAAGGCCTGTTGTCATGCATGAGCAACAAGACCTCATCAATCACGTAAGGGAAGACGAATTCACGTTCGGTGACAAGATCCTGGTATCGCCGGTGACTGATCAAAACGCACAGGATAAACACGTCTATCTGCCCAACGGTACCTGGTATCATTACTGGAGTCATGAGGTCTTTGACGGCGGCAAAGAACACAAAGTCTCTGCTCCTCTGGAAACCATGCCGATCTTTGTTAAAGCGGGCTCCGTAATTCCTGAAGCTCCGCTGATGCAGTTTGTAGGCGAGTTTGAAGTGGCAAAATTGATGTTCCAGGTCTTCTATTCCGACCATGAGGTCAACTCCTTTTACTTTGAAGATCATGAAGACACCTTTGCATATGAACAGGACATCTACCTGGAAAAAAAATTCATTGTAAAAGGAGATGCCGGAAAAATGACGATCAAACAGGTTATTGAGGGCTTATTCACCCCAAGGTATGCGACGTATGACCTCAAGATAATCGGCCTGCCATTTACCGCACAAAAAGTATCAGCTGATGGAAAAGAAATTGCGGGTTTTGTTACGGATGAAAGAAATAGTCTTCGCATTGAAGTGAACAGAAACTTTAAAGAGATCCATATATTAAGTACTGAGGCGCGGTCATGATAGAGTCTGATTTTCAAACGGTTCTTCCTTATTCCAAGTTTTCGGACTTTGATATCGCACTCTTCCGGTCGGGCAGCCATTATAAGCTGTATGAAAAGTTCGGTTCCCATGTCTTAGAGCACGAAGGTCAATGGGGTACATACTTTGCTGTGTGGGCACCGAACGCTTTGCAGGTATCTGTGATCGGAAACTTCAATGGCTGGAACAGGTCAAGCCATCCGTTGTTTCATCGCTGGGACGGATCAGGCATTTGGGAAGGGTTTATTCCTGCGATCGGTTCGGGTGAGGTCTATAAATATCACATTCTGAGCAAAAAGCATAAAAACATCGAAAAAGGTGACCCGTTTGCGCTCAGATGGGAAGTGCCGCCACAGACGGCCTCGATCGTTACCGATACCTGGTATGAGTGGCATGACAACGACTGGATGGCCAATCGTTATCTGAAAAATGGATTAAACAGACCGATGTCGGTCTACGAGATGCACCTCGGTTCATGGGCACGCCCGGACGAAGACCCTGCAACTTTTTTAAGCTATCGGCAGATCGCAGAGCGACTGGTGCCCTACCTTAAGGAAATGCAGTTTACTCATGTTGAGTTTATGCCGGTTATGGAACATCCGTTCTATGGGTCGTGGGGATATCAGGTTACCGGCTATTTCGCTGCTTCATCGCGTTTCGGCAGTCCTCAAGACCTGATGTATCTCATTAGCCTGTTACACGAAAACGGAATAGGGGTCATTCTGGATTGGGTTCCTTCCCATTTTCCCGGCGATGCGCACGGCTTGTATGAATTCGACGGCACTCATTTATACGAGCACGCAGATCCGCGGAAAGGGTTTCATCCCGATTGGAACTCGCATATTTTTAACTACGGCCGGAATGAGGTGCGTTCATTTCTGATCAGCAATGCGCTCTTTTGGCTCGACCGCTACCATGCTGACGGACTGAGGGTCGACGCAGTTGCTTCCATGTTATATCTGGATTATTCCCGAAAGGAAGGTGAATGGATCCCCAACGAGTCGGGCGGCCGGGAAAATCTCGAAGCTATCAAATTCATAAAAGACCTGAACATGGCTGCATACCAACATTTTCCGGATGTGCAAATGATAGCCGAAGAATCGACATCGTGGCCGGGAGTTTCTAAGCCTGTTTATAATGCGGGCCTCGGCTTTGGGATGAAATGGATGATGGGCTGGATGCACGATACGTTAAATTATTTCAAACTGGATCCGGCATACCGAAAGTTCCATCACCACCATATCACGTTCAGTGCGGTCTACGCATTTGCGGAAAACTTTATGCTGCCGCTGTCACATGATGAAGTCGTATACGGAAAGCGCTCACTGATCTATAAGATGCCTGGTGATGAATGGCAGCGATTCGCCAATCTCAGAACGCTTTTCGTCTACATGTTCACTCATCCGGGAACAAAGCTGCTTTTTATGGGCAGCGAGTTTGCCCAAACCGCCGAATGGAACCATTCACACTCGCTTGATTGGCATTTACTCGAATTCGCTCCGCATGCCGGCATCAAAAGACTTATTCAATCGTTAAATATTCTCTACAGGAGTGAACCAGCACTTTATGAGCGCAGCTTCGATAGCAGCGGCTTTGAGTGGATCGACGCCTCAGGGGCCGACCAGTCTGTACTGATCTATTCACGGAAGGGTAATGATGCTGTGAACAACGTTGTAACCATTTTAAATATGACGCCCGTACCGCGCGAGCACTACAGGGTAGGAATGCCTGACGCCGGCACCTGGGAGGTCGTGTTCAATTCAGATGAGGATGCTTTTGGAGGAAGCCAGTATCCAATTAAGAGTTGCTGCCATACGGAAGAAAAGCCCTGGCACCACAGGCCGTGTTCGGCAACGGTTGCTTTACCACCGTTATGCGGGATCGTCCTCAAGCGAAAAAACTAATACCAAAAACTTTTTTTCGACCGGCAAGTTAAAATCCCGAAGGCTAACCTGTCGCTATGCATATATTTCACTTAAGTGCCGAATGTTATCCTGCCGCCAAGGTTGGTGGATTGGGCGATGTCGTCGGTGCATTACCGAAATACCTCAACAGTGCAGGGGTAAAAGCAACCGTAGTAATGCCCTACTATGAAAAACCATTCGTTATAAATCATTCTCTCGAAAGAGTTTTTGAAGGCAGTTTCACACTCCGCGAGGAGCATATTTCATTTAAAATACTGAAAGAAGCATCCGACAGTCTCGGCTTTGACCTTTACCTGATCTATATTCCGGGATTACTTGATCGTCCGGAAGTCTATAGTTATCCGGATGAGCATGTCCAGTTTATTGCATTTCAGATCGCATTTCTCGAATGGATACTGAAGCAAACTGAAAGGCCTTCAATACTCCACTGCCATGACCATCACACGGGCCTGATCCCCTTCTTAGTCAATAACGCATACCGGTACAGTGCGCTAAAAAAGACACCTACCGTCTTCACCATTCATAATGCACAATATCAGGGCATCATCGGCTGGGAAAATGCCGACTACCTGCCTCAATTTGATCCATGGAAAGCAGGACTGCTCGATTGGGACGGTCGAATAAACCCGTTGGCGGCAGCTGTAAAGTGTTGTTGGAAATATACGACCGTTTCGCCCGGCTACATGAATGAGTTACCCGTTAACAACAGCGGTCTTCAGGAATTATTCAGGATGGAACATAAAAAAGGCAGCGGGATTCTTAATGGAATTGATACGGACATCTGGAACCCGTCAGATGATAAATATCTGATCCAGCCGTACTCCGCTGATACAGTAGAAAACGGAAAATATGCGAACAAAGAACGATTATGTCACGAATTCAGCCTTGATGTAAAGACGCCCTTGATCTCATTCATTGGGAGGCTGGCCGGCGAAAAGGGCGCCGATCTTTTGCCGGCCATCATTACCGACGCGCTCGAAACCTCTCCTCTTGATGTAAACTTCCTGATTTTGGGATCCGGCGATTATTTTATCGAAAATTCCCTCGCCGAATTAAAACAAAGATACCCGGCCCAATGTGCTGTATATATTGGCTACAATGAAGAACTATCCCACCGGGTTTATGCAGGGACAGACTTCCTGATTATGCCTTCCAGAGTTGAGCCTTGCGGCTTAAATCAACTCTATTCATTAAGGTATGGCACGATGCCCCTGGTTAGCCGGGTCGGAGGCTTAAATGACACGGTTGTTGATTTTGACGAGTTTGAGGATGGCTATGGTATCTGTTTTGAGACCGCGACCGTTGCCCAGGCCAGCCAGGCTATCAGAAGAGCAATAAATTTATTTGGCGATACTGTGAAACTGAACGGATTTCGGAAACAGATGATGGCCCTCGATTTTTCGTGGCAGCATGCCGCTCAACAATATATCGATCTGTATAACACCTTAAAACCTGTATAATGAGACAAAGCGTCATCTCGGTAGTACTCGGCGGCGGGCAGGGCTCACGTCTTTACCCGCTAACGGCAACCCGATCAAAGCCGGCGGTGCCGATTGCCGGAAAATACCGCCTGGTGGATATTCCGATCTCGAACTGTCTGAACTCCGGTTATAACCGTATTTTCGTTCTTACACAGTTCAATTCGGCATCGCTGAACCAGCATATAAAAAACACGTATCACTTCAGTATATTCAGCAAAGGCTTTGTTGACATCCTCGCAGCTGAACAGACACCTTCGGGTGCCGACTGGTATGAGGGCACTGCCGATGCGGTACGAAAGAGCCTGAAGCACCTGGCGGGTTTTGATTATAACTATATACTCGTCCTCTCCGGCGATCAGCTGTATCAGATGGATTTCCAGGCCATGGTGCGGAAGCACCGGCAAAGTGGTGCAGACCTGACCATTGCCACAATTCCGGTCAGCGCAAAGGATGCGCCCGGGTTTGGGATCCTGAAATCTGATGAATCAAGCATGATCACCAGTTTTACCGAAAAGCCACCTACAGAAAAGCTGCCGGGTTGGGAATCGGAAGTTTCGCCGGAAATGGAAGCCGAAGGAAGGGTTTATCTTGCCTCCATGGGCATATACATCTTCACACGCTCTGTATTAGAGGATATGCTTAATGAGAAAGGCCAGCATGACTTCGGGAAACAGATCATTCCACAAGCGATAGCCGATAAAAGACCAATCCTTAGCTATCAGTACGATGGCTACTGGACCGATATCGGAACTATCCCCTCCTTTTTTGAAGCAAACATTGGGATCACCGAAAACATACCAAAGTTTAATCTTTTTGACACCAACCCGGTCTTTACCCGCCCACGTATGCTGCCGCCGTCGAAATTTACGGGAACCGCTCTTGACAGAGCCGTAATTGCCGACGGATGTATTATATGTGCCAGTAAAATTGAAAATTCAGTTATTGGTGTCCGTTCGAGAATTGGAGCCGGAACAGTAATTACCAACAGTTATATGATGGGCAGCGACTATTACCAGACACTCGAGGAATTAAAAAGAGCTGAAGACAGCGATCAGCCCATATTAGGAATCGGCGACCGGTGTGAGATCAACAACGCTATCCTCGATAAGAATTGCAGTATTGGCAACGATGTCAGAATTGATGGCACTACCCTGGAAGACGGCGACTTCGATACACATTTTGTAATTGACAAGATTGTTGTGATCAAAAAGAACGCAACCATCCTTAACGGCACCATAATAGCATAGTCAATAAGCAAACATTATTTTTCCGGTGAACGTTGAACCTTTCCATTTATCAGGAAGGGTTTTTCTATTTTTGGAGCACATGGACAATAAGATCATTTCCCGCACACTCAATCTGCTGAGTCAGTTGATGGAGCTTCACGGCGACAATCCATTTAAAGTAAAATCGCTGGCAGCTTCTGCCTATAAAATTGGCAAACTGCCATTTTCGATTGCCGATAAATCAGCGGCGGATATTGAAAAGATCGAAGGGATGGGTAAAAGCACGGCACTTAAAGTCACCGAGCTTGTTCAAACCAAATCCATCGGCGAACTGGAAAGTCTGTTAAAGATAACACCGACCGGAATAGTTGAGATGCTGCAGGTGAAAGGTATCGGTCCTAAAAAAGTTCAGGTTATCTGGAAAGAGCTCGGAATCGAAAACCTTGGTGAGCTTTATTATGCGTGTAATGAGAATCGTCTGATTGAAGCCAAAGGATTTGGTGCCAAAACACAGGAAGATATCAGAAAAGTAATTGAATTCAAAATGGCCAGCAACGGCCGCTTTCTCTACGCTTCTGCCGAAAACTTCGCCGAGGAACTGATTCGGAATCTGAAAACAAAATGGAGTTCGGATCTGGTATACCCAACAGGAGGTTACCGTCGAAAATGTGAAGTCCTGGATGGGTTAAGTATCCTCGCTGCCGTACAGCCGCCACAAGATGGATCAGCCGTATTCGAAGCTCTGGGTCTGTATGTGCTAAAGGCAGACGGGATGACTGTTGAAACTGAAGCGCCCACTGGGATAAACGTCCAGTTTACTTTTTGTAAGCCGGAAGAGTTCTGGTGGCTCCTGTTCAAACAGACGGGAACCGACGCCCATGTTAACGAAGTGATAAGCAGACTGCCTTCGGATATTATTCATGCGCCTTCAGAAGAAGATATCTATAAAGAAGCTGGCTTGCAATTTATCGAGCCCGAGCTACGTGAAGGATCAAATGAGATTGAACGTGCACAACACCATGCGATTCCACGGTTGATCACTTTTGGCGATCTGAAAGGGACCCTTCATAACCATAGCACATGGAGTGATGGTGTCCATACTCTTGAAGAGATGGCTATATTTTGCCGTGACGAATTAAATCTGGAATATCTCGGAATATCTGACCATTCAAAATCGGCGTTTTACGCCCGTGGGCTGAACGAAGAACAGATCATCGCCCAGCACAGAGAGATCGATGAGCTGAACGAACGGCTGGCTCCATTCAGGATATTTAAGGGTATTGAAGCCGATATCCTTTACGACGGGAGTTTAGATTATACAGATGACGTTTTGGCGAAATTCGATTTCGTGGTGGCTTCCGTTCATTCTATCCTTAAAATGAATGAAGAAAAAGCAACGGACAGGCTCCTGAAGGCCATTGAAAACCCTTTTACTACAATCCTGGGCCATCCAACCGGGCGCTTGCTTTTGACCCGCAGCGGATACCCGATCGATCACAAAAAAGTTATCGATGCGTGTGCCGCCAATAACGTAGTCATTGAAATCAATTCTAATCCCTTAAGACTGGATATGGATTGGCGTTGGCATCAATATGCCCTGGAAAAGGGAGTGACACTTTCCATAAATCCGGATGCGCATAGGAATGAGGGCTTTTATGACATGCATTTCGGGGTCATGGCAGGCCGAAAGGGAGGATTATCCCCTCAGAACTGTTTAAATGCCCGCAGCCTCGACGAAATTGAAGCATACTTTGAGAAGAAGAAAGCAGGGGTAAAAATTTGAAAAAAAAGAACATCAAGATCCTAATCCTTCGCTTCAGCTCTATTGGCGACATTGTGCTGACGACGCCGGTTGTCCGCTGCCTGAAAACACAATTGCCCGGAAGCGAAATTCACTATCTGACCAAAAACGCCTTTCAGCCGGTCTTAGCGGCCAATCCATACATCGATAAACTTCATTTACTGGAAAAGGAACTGCGAATAACTATTGAAAAGCTAAAAGCCGAGAGTTTTGATTATGTGATCGACCTGCATCATAATCTGCGAACGCTGATTATTAAAACCCGGCTTGGAGTCAGATCGGCATCCTTCAATAAACTGAATTTCGAAAAATGGGTACTGGTTAATTTCAAAAGGAACATCCTCCCCCCAGTACACATTGTTGACCGCTATTTGAAGACCGTTGAATTTCTGGGTGTAAAAAATGACAACAAAGGATTAGACTACTTTTTACAAAAGGAACATGATCTGACTGAACTCTTGCCTTCAGGCCATCAACGGTTCACAGGCCTGGTAATTGGTGCTCAGCATGCTACCAAGCGGCTGCCTTTGTATAAGCTGGTTGAGGTTTGTCAAAAGCTGCAAAGACCGGTCGTTTTATTAGGAGGCAAGGATGACCGTGAACGGGGCGAAGAAATACGGGAAAAATGCGGCGATCATGTTTTTAATGCCTGCGGCTTGTTTTCACTGGACGAATCTGCTTATCTGGTGAAAATGGCAGAAACCATCATTTCCCATGATACCGGGCTGATGCACATTGCAGCAGCTTTCAATAAACCAATAATTTCCGTTTGGGGAAACACGGTTCCGGCTTTTGGCATGTTCCCCTACCAGGTCGAAAATGCTAAGGTAGTTGAAGTAAAGGGCCTTGGTTGCCGGCCGTGTTCGAAGATCGGTTATCGGAAATGCCCTCTGGGCCATTTTAAATGCATGAATGATATAAACGTTGATGATATCACTTTTTGATTAATAGAACGATGTTTATATCTTGCGCCAAATCTCGCTAAATGCCCAAACAGCTGCTCATTGTAAGACATGCCAAATCTGACTGGAACGACTACAATCTCCGGGATTTCGATCGTCCGTTGAATGAGAGAGGTTCACGTAATGCACCGGAAATGGCCATGCGCCTGGTTAAAAGTCATTTAGTACCGCAAAAGCTTATCTCCAGCCCGGCAGTAAGGGCATTAAGCACTGCCGAAAGCTTCGCCGAAGCTTTTAATATTGAAAAGAATAAGATTAAGCAGCTGAGAGAAATTTATGAGGCTCATACCTCCACCCTGCTGGAGATCATAAACGGACTAAATAATAGGTATGATTATGTCGCACTGTTTGGCCATAACCCCGGTGTCACCAACCTGGTGGTTAAACTGACAGATGCGGATATTTATGATATTCCCACCTGTGGGATCGTACTGATTGAGTTTCCGTTTGACGACTGGGGGCTGATCAGTAGCGGAACAGGGAAGGTTAATCTTTATGACTTTCCTAAGAACAAGCCCTGATTTATTGCCAGCTTATACGTTTTTCCAGGTAAAGCTATCACCAATCCCCGCATTTCCATTTCCAGTATAGTTACCGCCAGCTTACTTAAGGGTAAATCACAATGTATAGCGAGATCGTCGACTCGCAAACCCGGCTTTTCCTTCAAAAGCTCGGCGATCTTCCGTTCATCC
This sequence comes from Sphingobacteriaceae bacterium, assembly GCA_036405495.1. Taxonomy (GTDB): domain Bacteria; phylum Bacteroidota; class Bacteroidia; order Sphingobacteriales; family Sphingobacteriaceae; genus DASWTL01. The sequence goes on from DASWXL010000013.1 coordinate 11,200, forward strand.
GCCGACAGATCCGGCATGAGTGACAACTGGGGATTTTCAACTTTCTTAGCCTCTTGCCATCCCAACAAATATTCCAGATCTTTTATACTGGTGATGAGATTGGCACGGGCGGTCTTGATCAGAAAATTACATCCTTCTGAAAACGGCAGATCTACATTACCCGGAAAAGCAAAAACATCCCGGTTGTATGAATTTGCTATTTCGGCAGTAATGAGTGCTCCTCCCTTAACAGTTGCCTCTACGACAACCGTTGCATCCGACATGCCGGCAATGATCCGGTTTCTTTTAGGAAAATTTTCCCGGTCAGGGTTCGTTCCGGACGGAAACTCAGTCAGCAGGCCACCTTCAGCCAGCATCTTTTCAGCCAGTTCCCGATGCTGGGCAGGATAAATGCGGTCCAGTCCGTGACCTAAAACCCCTATCGTGGGGATCCCATTCTTAACCGATTCTTTGTGGGCAACGCCATCAATACCGTAAGCAAGGCCGCTCACGATCAGCGGATCATGCCCTTTAATATCTCCAAGAAGCCTCGTACATAGTTCCTTTCCGTAACTGGTGGAATTGCGTGTACCCACTATACTCAGCACCTTTTCAGCATTCAGATCCGCCTTGCCTTTGAAATAGATCAGGAACGGAGCATCAAAACAATTCCTTAGCCGTTTGGGATAACTTTCATGGTAAAAAGAAAGAGCCTGTATCTTATACTTTTCGATGAACTTTAACTCCTGCTCAGCTCTTTCAAAACTGTGATGGTTGAGAATACCGGCCGCAGTTCTATCACCAATGCCCGGAATACCTTTGAGGTCTTTTTTTTTAGCGCTGAAAACATCCTCGGCACTGCCGAAATGAGTTACAAGCACACGCGCCGTTATATCCCCGACTTTAGGAATGAAGGTTAATGCTATGTCATGAAGTAAGGACACTTATTGAGCCGGAAAATAGATCACGTATTTTGTTTCGAAAAAATCTTCGTTAAAATACTGATTTATCGGCAATTGTTGTATGTTCTTAATTCCCGATTCCTTAAACTCCTGCTGAAGGTCGCCGCCCTTTAAATACAAAACCCCATTTTTAAGGCTGTTCTTTGACATCGCCTCAAATTTTCCGCGAACCCATGGATAAAAATCCTTAAGCTGCGTAACGGCCCGTGAAATGATAAAGTCGAAGTTTTCGTCGATCTGCTCCGCGCGGGCATGAGTTGATCTCACATTGGTTAAACCGATCCCTTTCGCAACTTCCGCAACCACTTTGATCTTTTTACCAATGGAATCGACCAGATGAAAATTCGTCTCCGGAAATAAAATGGCTAAAGGAATTCCGGGGAAACCTCCACCGGTTCCTACATCCATCACACGTTCATCACTCCTGAAATGGATAACCTTTGCGATGGCAAGCGAATGCAATATGTGATGCAGATAAAGCATATCGATATCCTTTCGCGAGATCACATTGATCTGCGAATTCCAAAAGCGATAGAGCTCATCAAGCTTGTTGAACTGGTCTCTTTGTTTTTCAGTAAGGTCGGGAAAGTAATGGTAAATAATATCAGAAGTCACCGTTTATATTCTTCTTTCTTCGGTTTATAACGTTCGACAAGAGGTCTCTTGCCCTGAATAA
>DASWXL010000014.1:0-5146 GCA_036405495.1 Sphingobacteriaceae bacterium
TGGCTTTAGAGGGAGGCATTTAAACGCAAAATGGTGACCCGGCATAAGCGGTCACCATTTTGGATATTCTCGTTCCCTGAAGTTCGGGCAGTATTAATCTTCGAACCTCCACCTGACAAACGCTTCCATCGCTTCATACTCGGCAAGGCCTAAACGATCGTAAGATTTTGCGGTTTCCTTAGTGCGGTCCTCGGCACGAACCCAGAACTCGCGTTCGTCGTCGCCAGGGAATACCGGACGATCTTTTTGCGACTGGTGTTTGAAAATGGCATAACGTTTACGCATAACTTCCTGCGGAGACAGTGGTACCGCCATTTCAATTTCGTGCGTCTCAAACTCGTGCCATGCGCCACGATATAACCATAACCAGCAGTCTTTGGTCCATTCTTCCGTTTTACGGAGGCGGGTCAGGGCTTCCAGAATAATGTCAAAGCAAACTTTATGTGTTCCATGCGGATCGGCGAAGTCGCCTGCGGCAAAGACCTGATGTGGTTTTACTTTTTGCAGGAGATCCATGGTTTGCTGTATGTCGTCTTCGGAGACGGCACGCTTTTGGGTTTTTGCCCGTTCGTAAAACGGAAGCGCCATGAAGTGGATATTATCATCGGGTAAACCGGCGAAACGGGCTCCGGCAATGGCTTCTCCTTTTCTGATCAATCCTTTTACGGTTTGAATCTCGTGGGTATCAACCTGATTCGGTTGTTTGCTTTCCATGAACTTACGCATGGAGGCATACAGGTCTTCAAGCTGCTTTGAATCGCAGTTTATAGATTTGGTAAAATCCATTGCAAACTCAATAAAGCGCAGTGCATCATCATCCCAGACGGCCGTATTGCCGGATGTTTGGTAGGCAACGTGCACATCATGGCCCTGATCAGCCAGGCGAATAAAGGTACCACCCATGGAGATCACGTCATCATCAGGATGCGGTGAGAACAGGATGACCCGCTTTTTCGCAGGCTCAGCACGTTCCGGGCGTTGAGAGTCATCAGCGTTTGGTTTACCTCCGGGCCATCCGGTAATGGTATGCTGTACCTGGTTGAATATATGGATGTTGATGTTGTAGACGGGACCTTTTTCAGTAGCCAGCTGCGCCATGCCATGTGTATTGTAGTCGTCTTCAGTCAGTTTCAGAATTGGTTTGCCCAGCGTATTGGCAAGCCAGATAACCGCTTTTTTAATAAGCGTTTCATCCCAGATGCAGTCCTTCACCAGCCATGGGGTATTGAAGCGTGTCAGTTCCGAAGCTGCATCCTGATCAAGCACAAATTCTACACTTTCTGAGAGTTGCAGGTAGGTTGCCGGAACCTCCGAGGAGATCTCGCCTTCAACGGCTTTTTTAATAATAGGAGCTTTCTTACGGTTCCAGGCCATAAGAATGATCTCGCGAGCCTTGAAAATGGTTCCGATCCCCATAGTTACCGCTTTCGTCGGCACGTTTTCCTTACCTCCGAAGTCGCGTGATGCGTCGCTTCGGGTCAGGTCGTCAAGTGTTACCAGGCGGGTTCCTGAGTTGGGGGCTGATCCGGGCTCATTAAACCCAATGTGGCCGGTACGGCCGATTCCCAGGATCTGCAGATCAAGACCGCCGAACGAAGAGATCTTGCTTTCATACTGCAGGCAGTATTCGTGGATGTCTTCCTGTTTAAGTGTCCCGTCCGGGATATGCACGTTGTTACGGTCAATATCTACATGATCGAACAAGTGCTCATTCATGAAGGTAACATAGCTTTGAGATGCAGTAGGTTGCATCGGGTAGTACTCATCCAGGTTGAAGGTGACTACGTTTTTAAAGCTGAGTCCTTCTTCTTTATGAAGACGGATCAATTCGTCATAGACCCCGATGGGAGTTACACCGGTTGCCAGTCCTAACACAGCTTGTTCACCTTTTTGCTGTTTGTTTTTAATGAGGGTGGCAATACGTTCGGCTACTTTTTTAGAAGCAGTTTTCTGATCGGGATAAACAGTTACAGGGAGTTTCTCAAATCTGGTCTCCTCCAGTAAATTTAAACGGGCCATTTAAGGTATAAATTAAGGTGAGCGGCAAATATAATTAGATATCATAAAAACATTGATTTTCTTTCGTTTTTTAAATAAAAGGCAGTCTTCGGCTGAAAATTTTCAATATTTACAGCATGATTTCTAAACTGGTTGGAATTGCTGAGAAGCCTGCGCGGGTCATTGTTGGCCTGATGTCGGGAACCTCCCTTGACGGTCTGGATGTGGCGCTTTGCCGGATCGGCGGCAGCGGAGTGGATACCCGGGTGGAACTTCTTAATTTTGAAACCATCGGCTATGCCGAAGAATTCAGGCAGGATGTCAGGTCGGTTTTTTCGAAGCGCTCGGTTGATCTTGAAAAGGTATGCTTACTGAATGCGCTGATCGGAAGGCTTCATGGCCGGTATATTAATGAATGTCTGGTGAGGTGGGGAGTAAGCGGCGGCGATGTAGATGCAATTGCAAGTCACGGGCAAACCATCTATCATGCTCCGGAACGACTGCATCAGCTGGCCGGCTATCCGAACGCTACACTGCAGATCGGCGACGGCGACCATATCGCGGTAGCCACCGGAATTCTTACCCTGAGTGATTTCCGGCAGAAACACATTGCTGCAGGCGGTGAAGGGGCTCCGCTGGCGCTTTACGGTGATTACTTAATGTTTACGTCGACCGAAGAAGACCGCATTCTGTTGAACATGGGTGGCATTTCAAATTTTACGTACCTGCCCAAGGACGGTGATACCGGCAGGATCATTTCAACGGATGTTGGTCCGGGCAATACCCTCATCGATGCTTTGATGCAAAAATATTTCGACCTGCCTTACGATAAGGACAGCAGGATCGCAAAAAGGGGTACCGTCAACAACTCGTTACTCGAAGGTATGTTGAAGCATCCGTTTTTTGGTGAAGGTCTGCCCAAAACAACCGGACCCGAACTTTTTAACATGGCGTTCATTGAGGGCGTGAAAGCTGATCTTCAGCTGGGAGATCTGCGCCCCGAAGACATGATCGCTACGGTTACTTATCTCACTGCGAAGTCGATCGCTTTACAGATCACCGGAAATTATGGAAATCTGCCTTTGTCGGTTTACACCAGCGGCGGAGGTGCACACAATCCTATGGTGATAGAAGAGCTGGAAAGAATGCTGCCTGCCTGCACGATCCGGAAAGCAGATGTGCTTGGTATCAATGGCGACGCAAAAGAAGCCGTTCTGTTTGCGGTGCTGGCCAATGAAACATTGACCGGTTCGGCGGTGAAGATCGGCAATGCTCCCGGTGTTACCATGGGCAAGATCAGTTTCCCGGGCTAATAAAGCGCTACCCGCTTTTCCTGGTATTCGCTCAGTTTTTCGTCAGAGGGTTTCAACTCCGTAACTAGTCCGGCTACCTGGTTCAGGTTGCAAATTTTCATCGGCTTTACTGAATTAAGCTTTTCGGAAATGCTGAGAACGACCAGTTTGTTCGAGGCCTTTATCATGGCCTTTTTTACCTGGACCACATCCCAGTCGGAATCAGTGATGCCATCACTCAGCGAAAAACCATTAGCTCCCAGGAAGCACAGGTCGACTTTTATGTCAGAAAGGAAACTGATGACTTCGGAGCCCAATACCACCTGGGCATTTTTCGAGAACTGCCCGCCGATCAGTATCACCGTCAAATTCGGATGTTCAGAAAGCTCCAAAGCGACGAGCGGACTTATGGTGAAAAATGTGGCACGGATATCGTCTGGGATCATTCTAGCCAATTCCATCATGGTTGTGCCGCCCCCCGTTAATACGATCATTCCATCCTTGATCAGTTTCAAAGCTTTTTGTGCTACGACCTTTTTTGCATCGTGCGCATAAACTTCCAGGTGCTGAAACGGAAAATGAAAAGATTTGGACAATGCCCCCCCGTGGACCTTGATGATCTTCCCGGCATCCGCCAGCTCAATGAGATCGCGGCGGACGGTGTCTTCTGAGACCCGGAGCTGGTTACTTAAGTCGGCGGACAACACCTTATTATGTAAGTTTATCTGCCTGATGATAAAAGCGTGTCGTTCTTTTTTCAGCATTGTTCTCGTGATTCCCTGCATAAGGTAAGAAAAAAGTTTGAAGTTAAAGTTGCGGGTTTTTGCGGGAATGTAAAACTTTCCTACGAAAAAAATGGCATGGTTTAGAATAAACGCTTGAAAAGGTTATTTGACCGAGACCTTGTATGCGATTTTTTGCAATTTCTTTTTTAGTCATATAAAATACACTAAGGTGTGCTGTTATGCTTTTAAAACCTTTATGCATTTCGTTCTCTAAAGGGAAATACAATCAGTTTTTAACGCTATGTAAGTGTTTTGTTTACACTATCATGATTTTACGAATAGGTGCCTCAGATAGAAATTTTTTTGAAGAATTTTGACGATAAAGTTTGCGTATTTGTGCAATTAGTTGAAACTTAGCATTGGAACTGTGTGAGTTTAGCAGTTTCAAGCACTAACTTTTATTCATTAAAATAAACCAAAAACAAATTAACGTATGAAAAGAAAGCTACTTACGTTGTTTCTTGGCGTCTTTTTCATGGTAATTCATGCTGTAGCACAACAGAAAGTTGTTACAGGAAAAGTTACCGATGATGCGGGGCTGGCTTTGCCCGGGGCATCAGTAAAGATCAAGGGGACAAATACCGGTGTGAGTACCGGTGTGAATGGTGATTACTCAATCAGAGCTAACGCCGGACAGGTTCTTGTATTCAGTTTCATTGGATCTGTTACACAGGAACGCACGGTTGGCGATGCCAATGTTATCAACGTGCAACTTGCGTCTGATGCTAAAGCTCTGGAAGAGGTTGTTGTGGTAGGATATGGTACTCAGAAGAAGGCCACCCTTACCGGTGCGATTTCGACTGTTGATGTTAAAAAGACATTGGAGTCCAGACCTACTACAGATGTGGTTCGTGCCCTGCAGGGGGCAGTCCCTGGTCTTACCATTACTTCACCAAGTGGTGCATTAGGATCCAACCCGAGCATCAGATTAAGAGGTATGTCAGGTTCTTTGAATGGTGGCGGTGCCCAGCCGTTAATTCTTTTGGATAATGTGGAAATCACTGATCTTCAAAGCGTGAATCCGGATGATATTGAATCTATCTCAGTATTGAAGGATGCATCATCTGCATC
>DASWXL010000015.1:0-8546 GCA_036405495.1 Sphingobacteriaceae bacterium
TCGCTCTTTTGCGAGGTAGGCCAGCAGTCGTGTGTTTTCATCGTCCGGGTGTGCGGCAATGTACAGGACGCTTCCCAGGGTATTCAGTTTTTGAAGCTTCAGCTTAAGTGCGGCAGCATCCGGAATGCTGACCTGAGCGCCGCTTGTGGTGGTTGCGAAAAGAAAGGTTGCAGCCAGGAAAATTTTCTTCAAATTCATAGCGCAATTTAGCGACTTTAATTCAGCAGCTCATCGATCGTTTTGAAGCGATACCCCATGCCTTTCAATTGCCGGATCATCGCGTCCAGCCGGTTATACAATTTATCGGTTCGGCGGGGGTCCGTTCCGATATGAATAAGCAGAATAAAGCCATTCAGACCATTTTTGTCTTTTGCTTCGTATTCAAAGATGGAACGATAGATCTCCTCCGAACTGCGGTAACTCTTTCCCATTTCCGGATAGGTATAATCGGCGGTTGATCGCGTACCGTGTGTGAAGTTCACGAGTTTAAGATCTTCTTCGCCTGTCCATTTGCTGATCATCAGGTTGTACCACTCGTACGGCGGCAGGAAATATTCAGCGTCATTCTTCTGTATGCCAAAGCCGGCCATCTTCTGGTAGTTTCTGCGAAGGTCGGCACGGAATTGTTCTTCGGTTACGAGCAGGCTGTCGCGTTTTGTCCAGTCGCAATACAGCAGGTGGTCGTCGGAGTGAGCACCCAGGTAATGGCCGTCTTTCCTGAGGCCTTTTATCAATGATCCGAACTCGCGGTTGGCGTAGAACCGTCCGGTGAAGAAGAATGAAGCCCGTACACTGTTTTTGTTCAGGGTGCGGCGAATAACCTTCCCGCCATCTGCGAACTCATCGCCGGTGAATACCAGTGCCAGTTCTTTTTTTGAAGTGTCTCCGCGAACTATTGCCCCGAATTTATCTTCGGTCACCTGGCCGTGGGCGGCTTTGACGAGCACCAAAAGTATAAGCACCGGTCTGATGTAAAGCAAATTCATTATTTACTCCCTGATAAGAAAAAAGCCGTTTCCTGCACGAAACGGCTTTTTCTTAAATTAACAATTAAAAACCTGCAAAGTCTTAAAGCCCACGTGAAGGTGTGTCACTGTGTGTTAAAAAGCTTTAAGGACCAATAACCTTTAATGCCTAAAACTACGAGTTTTTGCTTATTAACGGAAAGCATTTTTTCCACATTTTTGATCTTTCATCTCAGACCCCTGTTTATTTTGCCGCGCGCCTGATCCGAAATAGTGCTCAGTCTAACGTATTCATTAAGAGACCTAGTAGATTACTTTACCTGCTGCGGTAACGAGAGAGGCGATCCGTACAGCATCGAAGATACGCTCCTCCGTCGTTCCCATTTTGATAAGCGAATCCTCATGCGCGTTCACGCACATTTCGCAGCCGTTAACTGCCGACACGGCAAGGCTTAAAAGTTCAAAAAACTCTTTACCGGTCACCGGCTTCATCATGATCTGCATACGGATGCGGGCAGGGATCTGCCCGTATTTTTCTTTCTGTGTAAAGTGACGGAAGCGATAGAATACGTTATTAGACGCCAGCAATGATGCGCAGGCCACGGCCTCGGCGATATCCGCAGCAGTAGCTTCGTTTTGCTCTGCAAAACGGGTGTAAAAATCGAGGAGCGGCTTGTTGTTATTGTTTGCTGCGATGCTGATACCGATAAGCCCGATCTCTTTCGCTGATAGATGCTCGGAGGTTAATGTGCTGCTCAGGTTTAATTTAAAATCTCTCAGGTACCGGGATTCTCCTTTTTCCAAGAGCGTTAAGCTTTCTGTGCGGTAACCATTATCTAAACCAATGGCGGTTAAAATTTCGTTGATAACTTCTGTAGATTCGTTCATAGAAAAGTTTTTTTAAATGATCATTAATTAAAAATCCCCGCTTTTGACGGGGATTTCTGGTTATTCGGTGCAGTTATTAAACTGTTAAAGTTTCCTGTCCTTTTTCCCAGTTGCAAGGGCAAAGCTCGTCCGTCTGAAGTCCGTCCAGCACACGAAGGACTTCTTTTACGTTACGGCCAACGCTGAGGTCGTTTACAGACACCCAACGTACGATACCCTGAGGATCGATGATGAAAGTAGCCCGGTAAGCGATCTTTTCGGTAGGCTCAAGGATGCCTAAATCCTCAGCTAATGATTTGGAAGTATCGGCAAGCATAGGGAATTTAAGGTCGCGAAGATCTTCGTGGTCTCTTCTCCATGCAGCGTGTACGAACTCCGAATCAGTTGAAGCGCCGATCAGACGTGCATCACGATCGCGGAACTCACCGTACGCTTTGTTAAACTCTGCGATCTCGGTAGGGCAAACGAATGTAAAGTCTTTCGGCCACCAGAACATTACTGTCCATACGTTATCGTCGTTAGTTAAGTACTCTGAGGTGATGGTATCAAACTCTTTTCCTTTTTCAATGCTAACAACTGCTTTCTTTTCAAATGAAGGGAACTTCTGTCCTATAGTAATCATAATTTTTGTTTATTCGGTTTTAAAATCTGGTGCAAAGATAGGCTTAGCGATTTGAAAGGTCAACCTCTGATATAGAAATTTCCATTCTAAACTTCTATAGCCTATAGATTTTGTCTATTTCTTTAGCGTTTCCTCAAATAACTTAAAGATCCGCTTATACTCATCTGTCCAGCTCGCCGGCTCAGTGAATCCGTGGTCTTCGACCGGATAAACGGCAAGTTCCCAGTTATCTTTCTTCAGTTCGATCAGTCGCTGGCTTAACCGCACGATATCCTGAAAATGCACATTCACATCGACCATGCCATGACACATCAGGAGATTTCCCTTTAAGCCATCAGCGAAATAGATGGGCGAACTTCTTTTATATGCCTTTTCATCGGTATAGGGCTCGTTAAGAATGTTTGAGGTATAACCGTGATTGTAGTGTGCCCAATCTGTGACCGAACGCAATGCCGCTCCTGACTTGAACACATCAGGCTGTGTAAACAAACCCATTAATGTGATGAATCCGCCATACGAACCACCGTACAGCCCCACGTTCTTCGGATTTACACCATACTTTTCAGCCAGAAACTTCACTCCGTCCACCTGGTCGGTGAGGTCTTTTCCTCCCATATGTCGATAGATTCCGGTACGGTGATCGCGGCCATAGCCGGAACTAGCCGTATAGTCGATATCAATGACGGTATAGCCGTTATCTGCAAGCAGGTTATTGAACATATACTCGCGGAAGTACTGGCTCCACCAGTAGTGTACGTTCTGCAAGTATCCTGCTCCATGAACAAAGACAACAGCCGGTTTTGAAGGAGCCGGGTTCTCAGGAAGGTAAACGCGGGCATGAACGTCGGCGCCGTAGCGGTTCTTAAACACAACCATCTCCGGCTCGCGCCATTTATACGACTCGAATTCTGGAGTGGTGGAACTTGTGATCTGCACCGCTTTTGCTCCCGGCTTATTTTCCTGCAGATATAGCTCCCAGGGCTTATTCATATATGAATAGCGGATGGCAAGCCATTTCTCGTCAGGCGACAAAGAAACCTCATTTCCTCCCTTCATAGAAGTCAGCCTGACGGGCTTTCCACCATCCACGGCAATGCGGTAATAATGCGTGATCCCCGGATGCTCCATGTTGGCAGAGAAGTAAAAATTCTTTTTGTCACCGGACAGCTTTAAAGACTGTACCTCAAACTTCCCTTTCGTCAACTGCTTTTTGTTGCCAGTACTGATGTTGACCGTATAAATGTGCGAGTAGCCGGTAGCCTCACTTTGGAAATAAAATGTGTTGTTATCGATCCAGCCAACGTTTCCTGCAGAGAAGTTCGAAACGCCCGGGCCTCCGATCCAGGCCTCATCCCGCTGGCGGTCCAGCAGGGAAAGATTGCCTGTGGCAGGGTCAAGCTTCATGATCCAGCGGTCTTTGTTATCCTGGGCATTAACTACGGCTACTGCTGCCGATCCGTCGGCATTCCAGAAAATTCCGTTCACGGATACCCTGCGGTCTTCATTTTTCTTTTTGCGTTCTTCCAGTTGTGCCGGATAGTCTTTTACGTAATCGGGAAGATCCTTTATGCCGGGGATTTCTTTAGTGGAGATGGCATAAACGGTATCCCGGGAGCTGTCATAAATAAAGGATTCATAAACCGGAAGGATATTCCCCACCTTGGTTCTGGCCGGAATGTCTTCCGTATAGCCGCTCAACGTAACATAGTCGGGAACGATGGTAGACTTGTTGCCTTCGGCGGCTTTGGTGATGCGGTAGGTGACAAACTTTCCGTCAGGGCTTATTGCCAAACCACCCAGGAAGCTCTTTTCCGAAATATAGATCTCCTTTGGCCGTCTCGCTTCAGCTGCTTTTCTCTCCGCCTCGTTCAGTTTCCGGTCTTTTTCGTTTTCTTTAATAATATCGAATTCATTCAGCTGGTCCTGTTTCAACCATTCATTCTGAACGCTCAGGGTGGTTTCAGGGCGTTTTCTGTTACGTGTAAAGTTGGTAAGCTGAACGATTGAGTTGCCATTCAGCGAGACCGAATACAGATTATCGCCCTGCTGAAAAATGATCTTGCTTTCATCGCCGCTGAACTGCTGATTGCTTTCGCGCTCTACGGTATTGGTCAGCCGTGTTTCCTGCCCCGTTTTCCGGCTATACAGAAAGAGATCGCCGTTGCGGTCGAACAAAACCTTTGACCGGTCGCGGTTGTACACTTCACGGCCACGGTTCTGTGCCTGTTTTACAGCTTCTGAACTTTTAACCGGTTTTGTAGCCGGGATGCTGATCTGATACAGCTGATCGCGGTCCGCTTTTTCAGGGTTCCAGTTAAAATAGACGTTTTTGCTGTTCAGATCCCATTGCACGTTCGTAGGCGAAACGCCGATCCACTTCGGATCACGCATGATCTTTTCCACCGTAAGCTTCTCAAGCTGCTGCGCCTGACTGCCTGTAACGGAGAGCAGTAAAAAGTAGATAAGTGACTTTTTCATTTATTGTGTTAAGGTTTGACCGGGTATTAAGTGATGAAGGGCCATCCGGATGGACGACCCTTTGATATTACTTTATTCAGCAAATGATCTTGTTCCGCCTATGATGTTCCCGAAGAACACGGCGTTCATAAACAGCTTGCTTGTGCCGAACCAGAAAGCCCTGAAGTTCGGGTTGTCAGAAAACGAAACAACCTGTCCGCGGCCATAGCCGTTGCAGATAATGGCAGCGGATCCCTTTAACAGTTTCTCGTTGTTTTTTGAAATATAACCCGCGATCAGCGGCTTATCGGTATAGGCTACCGGTGTGACGAATGGGTTTTTGGGTTTCTCGAACATGCCCGTTCCTTCGCGGAAAACCGGAACAGATGTCTCCCTGATCCCGTAACCTATCGGGTGGGTCTTATCGAGGCGCGTATTGAAGATCGCTCCGGGTATGTAATTTGCGCCGCTTACTTCGGCTTGCGTATCATAGTTTCTGAAGGAAGCGGAATCCGTGTCTTTCCTTTCCTTGTATTTTACATTCGTTAATCCGTTGGCAACTGCCCAGCGGTTGGCGTCGCCCATGGCGATCAGGACTCCGCCGTTGCGTACCCAGCGTTTGATCTCTTCTTTGCCGTTGTCATTTATAGAAGAGTATGAGCCATCAGCCATTACCAGTGTAGTGTATTTGTCGAGATCGAGGCGGTTCACGGAAGATTGCTCGATCAATGTCGGCGGCATCTGAAAACGCTGGTCCAGCAAGTGCCATACTTCGCCTGCATCGTTGGTATTTACTCCCTGACCTGTAAGTAACGCTATCGCCGGCCGGGTGATATTCTTAAAGTTACTGCTTCCCAGGTTGATCCCTTCGGTCATTCCGGTTGACGCCGCATGTACTTCGATGCTGTTTTGCTCAGCTAGCCGGGATAACATGTTGTAAAGTTCGTCCGAACCGATCGGTTGTCCGACAGCCGGAACAAGAATGGTTCCGTAATCAAAGCTTTTGCTCCTGGCGTTTAGCTGCATGGTAAAGGTTCGCTGTGACACTTTCGCCCGGATGCCTGCTTTAAGCAGTTCATTCAAAAGCCTTGGAGCATAGAACTCGTTCCATTCAAATAGATAGGCATAGTTGCTTTTGCCGCCGGACATCGTTCCTTTAGGCAAGCTCGCCTGCTCTACTTTCTCACCCAGAAGATTGCCGGTACTGCCTACTTCGGCATAAGGCAGGTTGAAGGCCAGCGGGAAGGTCCATGCCGAAATATCATAGAACAAGCTGTCCTGGAAGCGCGTTTGTTTGCCGAAAATAGCTTTGATCGTGGTATACTGCGGCTGATTAAGCGGAACCACAAACGAGTGGTCTTTTTCAAAGCTCCTGCCGCCATGAGTTCCGTTGCCGGCCAGCTTATAGACATTGATCTGGTGCCGGCGAAGGATGTCCAGCAAGTGCCAGGAAGTGGCTTTGCTGGCCGAATTACCGAACACGTATCCTTTTACCTGATCGCCTTTGGCCTGCTGTAATGCATTCTTATAGAAATCGCGCTGGTTGTTTAACAGTTCCACACGCATTTGTTGAGCCGCCTTTAATGTAGAGAACGATGTGGCCACCTGGTTGCGGATAGTGAACGGGAACGTGAGTACGCCGTTCGCAGTTTCCTGGGCGTGGCCGCGCGAGCTTCCCTGTTCAAACAGGATCCCGATGGCGCCATTGATATCCGGATAGGTGGACCCTTTTCCGTAATAAAAGTCGTCGTAATTCTCTTTGGTGAAGTACAATGCCCCGATCTTGTCCAGTGCCTCGGCATGGAAAGTTCCGATCTTTGCCGTCAGATCCTGATTGATCTTCGGGGTAAGGGGATTGGTACGCGACGGGATACCCGGCTGGAAAAAGAAAGTGGCATTCGATCCCTGCTCATGATGATCGGTCAGGATCAGCGGCTTCCACTCATGGAATTTTTCGAGGCGCCCTTTTGATTCGTTATGTTGAAGCGGCAGCCAGTCGCGGTTCAGATCGAACCAGTAGTGGTTGGTCCTGCCGTTCGGCCATGCTTCCGAGAATTCGCGTGAGTTATTGTCGCTCACCAGTGTGCTGCTCCGGTTGGCGTTCACCCACGTAGAGAAGCGCTGGAGCCCGTCTGGGTTAATGGCCGGATCAACCAGGATGATGGTGTTGTCGAGCATTTTCTGCACTTCAGCGCCCTGAGCGGCAGCTAAAAAGTAAGAAACCATCATATTGGCATTGGCGCCGCTTGGCTCGTTGCCATGAACGCTATAGCCCATCCAGACCACGGCCGGCATATTTTCTACATTGACGGAACCGGATTGGGCCGGATCGCTGAGCTTTAAATGCTCTTTCCGGATCGTTTCGATATTTTGCTGATTATCCGGGGTTGTGATGGTTAACAGCAGACACGGCCGGTTCTCATAGGTCCGGGCGTATTCCTGCAGCGTCACCCGATCGGATGTGCGGTCGAGTTCTTTCATATAAGCCACGATCTGATCATGGCTCACATGCTGTTCGCCGATCTGAAAACCCAGGAACTGCTCCGGTGACGGAACTTTGGCGTCATAAGTTACATTCTGCGGCAGGTAATAGCTAAGCGGTACCTGCGCATGGGCGACGACGGATCCCAGTAAGAGGAAAAGAAGTAGGTAAAAATTGCGCATAATAAGTTTAGTATTGATGGTGCAAGTTAACGAATCTGTGAATTTAGCATAACCCGGGCTCGCAAGGCGGCAGAAATGTTACATTTGAATATGGCCGTTAGCCCTTATGAACAACTCGCCCGGCAGGAACTACAGATCTGGCAGCAGCAAATGCAGCACCAGCCATCGCTGATGAACAGGCTTTCCAAAAAGATGCAGGATAAGCTGAACAGCTTTATCCCGGAGAAAGTACACGGAGCTATCACGGTAGCCATTCAGAAAATGATCGAAGGCGTCTTGTTCGGTGCAAAGTTTGTTGCGCCGCGACCGCTTAATGAAGGGACGCTCGCCGCCAGGGAAGCCAGGATCGACACGCTGATACGCCGGTACCGCGGAACCGCTGTTACCGAAGGCGCCGTGACCGGCGCGGGTGGTATCCTTCTGGGACTTGCCGATTTTCCGCTGCTGTTAAGCATCAAAATGAAGATGCTGTATGACATCGCTGCGGTATACGGGTATGATGTACGTGATTATCGCGAACGGTTATACTTCCTCCATATCTTCCAGCTGGCCTTTTCCAGTCAGAAACACCGGAATCACATTTACCAGAAGATCGAACATTGGGAAGAATACCACCATTCCCTGCCCGAAAGGGTGGAGGAGTTCGACTGGCGCACCTTTCAGCAGGAGTACCGCGATTATATCGATCTGGCCAAGCTGGCGCAGCTCATACCGGTAATTGGCGCTGCGGTCGGAGCCGTTGCTAATTACAGGCTCATTAACCAGTTAGGGGCTACTGCGAAGAATGCATACAGGATGAGGTATTTCGGATAACTAAACTCAACCAAACCTGCTATTTAACTTATAGTTTATACGGAATTAGCAGGAATTCGTTTCGTTTTGAATCCCTGTTTATTCCGTGTTTGGTTCCTGTTATCTCCCTGTTATTTAACCATCGGAACTGTACATCA
>DASWXL010000016.1:0-23726 GCA_036405495.1 Sphingobacteriaceae bacterium
AGGAGTGAGCGGGGCACCGGTAACGAAGACGGTAACGTATGGTGTTGTGAGCAGTAATATGACAGGCAACGCCATGTGCTGGATCACGCAGAACGTGGGAGCGGACCGTCAAGCAACAATGTTTGCTGATGCGAGTGATGCTGCGGCGGGCTGGTATTTTCAGTTCAACCGGATGCAGGGTTACCAGACGACGGGCAGTGTCCGTACACCCAACACAACCTGGATAACGGCAATCTCTGAGGTTGGCGACTGGAAGCCTGAGAATGATCCGTGTAATCTCCTGCTATCGGGAGGCTGGCGCCTGCCGACGGCCACCGAGTGGACCAACGCCGCTGCTTCCGGGAAATGGGTCGTTAACGGTGATGCATTCGCCTCTGTTATTAAGTTGCATGCGGCGGGATTCTATAATCAAAATGGCGCCATGTCAGTACGGGGTAGCTATGGGTATTATTGGAGTAGCACCGCCAACAACGCAAATGTCAGGTATGGTAATTATTTTACTGGTCTTAAAGTTGCAAATACCGGCCTTAAGGAATATGGGTTGCCTGTTCGTTGCGTTCGGGATAAGGTTGAAATTTCAGCACCTCAGGTGACGCCGGTGAGCATTTCCAATATGACGAAAACCACTGCTGATGTATCGGCAGTAGTAGCTGTTGCCGGTGGCGCACCGGTTACTGAGCGGGGATTTGTATGGAACACAACAGGCGATCCTGATATGGAGGCCAACGTGGTTAAGGCAAGCGGCAGCAGCTTCACTACCATCTTATCCGGCTTGAAAGAAGGAATGGTATACTATGTACGCGCGTATGCAAAAAACAGTGCAGGCACTGGGTTTGGTCCCGTTGAGCAGTTTGTTATTTGTCCGCCAAGTATAGAGGTGACTCACATTGAAGGAGTGAGCGGGGCACCGGTAACGAAGACGGTAACGTATGGTGTTGTGAGCAGTAATATGACAGACAACGCCATGTGCTGGATCACGCAGAACCTGGGAGCGGACCGACAGGCTAATGCCTATAATGATTCGGACGAAGCGGCTGCAGGCTGGTACTTCCAGTTCAACCGTAAACAGGGGTATAAGCACGACCGGACAACGCGCACACCGAATACCGCCTGGATAGGCTCCACTTCTGAAAATAGCGACTGGGTTGCGGAAAACGACCCTTGCAGACTTTTATTATCCGGTGGCTGGCGTCTTCCAACCGGAGCGGAATGGACGAATGCAGATAATTCACGAGGGTGGACCTCTATTATTTATGCCTACAATTCAGTTCTTAAACTGCATGACGCCGGTTCGATCAGCAGTAACGGGACCTTCGGCGGGGGGGCAAGATACTGGAGCAGTTCGCAAGCCACTGCCACCACCGGAACCCATTTCTATGGTAATGTTAGCGCACTTACAAAGGTTCAGGCGACGCCGGTTCGCTGCGTGCGGGATAAGGTTGAAGTTTCAGCACCTCAGTTGACGCCGGTGAGCATTTCCAATATGACGAAAACCTCTGCAGATGTATCAGCAGTAGTAGCTGTAACCGGTGGCGCACCGGTTACTGAGCGGGGATTTGTGTGGAATTCAACCGGCGATCCTGATATGGAGGCCAACGTGGTTAAGGCAAGCGGCAGCAGCTTCACCGGTACCATGACGGGGTTAGCGGAAGGTCCTGTTTATTACGTGAGGGCCTATGCGACAAACAGTGCCGGACTTACAGGATTTGGGCCGGTAGAGAAGTTTAGTATCTGCCCTCAGTTCACCGTACAGCACTACGCGGCTGGAAAAGTTGCTCCTGTGGATAGGGAAATAACTTATACGCCGGTGAGCAGTACGATTAGCGGCTCGGCCCTTTGCTGGCTTACGCAGAATCTTGGGGCCCCCGGATCGGCTAGCGGTCCAAAAGACCCCAGTGATGCCGCTGCGGGCTGGTACTGGCAGTTTAACCGCAGTCAGGGTTATCAAATGGACGGTACGACACGCACACCAAATATTACCTGGCCGACAACCTATTTACCTTCGGAAGCGGGTAACTGGACTCCTGCTAACGATCCCTGCAGCTTGTTGCTGGGAGGCGGCTGGCGATTGCCTACGGCGACCGAGTGGACCAATGCAGATGCGGCTGAGGGGTGGGCGAATAGTACTCAGGCTTATGCCTCGACACTTAAGCTACACGCAGCGGGGAATATATCTGTCTCCGGCCTTCAAGCACGCGGTACTACAGGCTACTACTGGAGTAGTGAAGAATTAGATGCTTCGTACGGCAAAATGCTGGCATTTCACGATTCGGATTCCTATGTGTACAGGAACACAAAAACGTATGGGAAGTCCGTTCGTTGCGTACGTGATCATCTTGAAGCTGTTGCACCGACGGTTGGTGGAGTAACGGTTTCCGAAATGACAACAACCACGGCTGTTGCGACGGCAGGTGTTATTTCCAATACCGGAGTAGCGGTTAAAGAGCGGGGACTGGTATGGGGCCTGGATGCGAATGTAACTTTGGAAGGTAGTAATCTGGGAAGCATCGTTATACCGGATGAAGGTGGGTCCATCAGTGGCCAGCTGACTGGCTTACAGGAAGGCCCGAGTTATTATGTACGGGCATTCGCGAGAAATATTGACGGCGGTCTTGGATACGGAGCTGTTAGTCAGTTCGTCATTTGCCCGCCAAGTATTGAAGTAACCCATATAGCCGGAGTGAACGGCGCGCCGGTAGACAAAACTGTAAAATACGGGGTAGTAAGCTCGGATATGAGTGGGCAAGCGATGTGCTGGTTAACGCAGAATTTAGGCGCGGATCGGCAGGCCACCGCCTACACCGATAATACGGAACCTTCTGCTGGCTGGTATTTCCAGTTTAATAGGAAGCAAGGCTACAAGCACGATGGAAGTACCCGGACGCCGAACACAACCTGGGTGACGAGTATCTCTGAAGCGAGTGACTGGACACCTGAGAATGATCCGTGCGGCCAGTTGCTGTCAGGAGGATGGCGGTTGCCTACAGGAAGCGAATGGACGGAGGCCGATGCGAAACAGGGATGGAAGGGTATTCCAGCCGCCTATGGTGACATCCTTAAGCTGCACAACGCCGGTTTTCTTGATACTTACGGCAGGCTGGCTACCCGTGGTGGGAATGGATTTTACTGGAGTAGCACTCAGGGGACAAATGCAGCCTCGGGGACCAGCATCAACAATAGTATAGTAACCGGGTCCTATTCTAAGGCGTATGGCATACCTGTGCGCTGTGTACGTTCGGAAATAGTATTAACAAAACCTTCCCTTGGAGAGGTCACCCTTTCTAATATGACCGAGACATCGATGGATGTTGCGGCAACGGTTACCAGTACCGGGGGAGGCGCTTTAACCGCCAGTGGCTTTGTGTGGAATACCACTGGTGAGCCAGCCTTAACTGATAGCGTTATTCAGGGTGGTAATACCCAAAAGCTGGCCGGTACCATCGCCGGGATAGAAGAGGGGCCGGTATATTACGTGCGGGCGTATGCTACCAACAGTGCCGGACTAACTGCTTATGGACCCGTTAAACAGTTTGTGATCTGCCCGCCAGCGATGGAGATAAAACACCTGGCCGGCGTGAACGGAGCGCCTGTCGATAAAACGGTACTGTATGGAACAACAACCAGCACCTTGAGTGGAAAGGCGATGTGCTGGTTGACGCAAAACCTTGGCTCGGACAGGGCGGCGACCTCCGGTTATGAGGGTAGCGAACTGCCGGCAGGCTGGTATTTTCAGTTTAATCGAAAGCAGGGTTTCAAGAGTACCGGGCAATACAGCCGTACGCCTGCTGATGCCTGGATAACAAATATCACAGAGGACAAGAACTGGGAAGTTGAAAATGACCCCTGCCGCCTGATGATAGGTGGCGGCTGGCGACTGCCCACGAGCTCGGAATGGGCTGGTGTCGCATCTCAGAAGTGGTCAACTTACGTTGACGCCTATAATTCTGAGTTGAAGCTGCATCAGGCAGGGTATATAGACCAAAACGGTCAACTGTTGAGGCGCGGGCAGAGCGCAGCCTTCTGGAGCGGTACCCAGTATAATACTAATTTGGCCAGTAGCTTTAAGGATAGAATTTCGACCCAAATCGGTAAATACCTGGGTCTGTCCGTTCGCTGCGTTCGGGATGAAATAGAGGCTACGCCACCAACGGTAACGGGAATTACCGTGACGGATATGACAACGAATTCGGCTAATGCCGGAAGTGTGGTGGCCCTGAGTGGTGGTGCAAGTATAACGGAGCGTGGGTTCGTCTGGAACACTACCGGGGATCCGAAGCTGGGAAGTGCAACGGCAATAAAGGAGAACCCGGCGGGAACAGGCAAGTTTAGCTTACAGCTGAGTGGCCTGTCTGTGGGGCCAATCTACTACATAAGGGCTTACGCTACCAATAGTGCAGGGCTCACAGGATACGGTGATATTGAGGAGTTTGTGCTTTGCCCACCTACGGTTGCCGCAACTCATGATGCAGGCGTCAATGGTGCACCTGTAAGTAAGTCGGTAAATTATGGAGTGGTCGGCATGAGCGGTACTACAGGGGGGAATCCGCTTTGCTGGATAACCCAGAACTTAGGGGCCGACGGGCAGGCTACCGGCTGGGATGATGTGACGGAAGCTTCTGCCGGCTGGTACTATCAGTTCAACCGAATGCAGGGGTACAAGCATGACGGAACGACCCGTACACCGGGTGATGCGTGGACCATACCGGCCCCTGCAAACAACGACTGGTCTCCAGAGGAAGATCCGTGCAAACTCCTTCTCGGGGGCGGTTGGCGCCTTCCTACTGCAGCCGAATGGAGAGGTATACTTGCCGGCCAGGGTTGGAAGAACATTTACGATTCCTACTCATCACCGCTACGCCTCCATGCGGGCGGCCTTCTGGCTAGCTACGGACAATACGGAGGCTCGGGTAATACGGGTCAGTTCTGGAGCAGTTCGCTAAGACCGGATACAACCATTCCTGAAGCTATGCAGTTGAACGCTACAGCTAGTGGAGTTATTGGCGGCACTAATCATTACGGTTATACTGTACGGTGTGTTAAGTAGGTTAAACAGTGAAGTTTCGGATATTAGGCGGAATATGGCTAAAAAGGAAAAGGTGGTAATCCATCATTCAGCGCAAGGACTGTCCTTAAATTCAGGACACTCATGCTTTGATATGCCGTATTCAGGAATAACTTTTTGTGAATGGTGCCCGGGTGATAGATCTTTGTGAAAGATTTGGATGATTGTAAACTTTAGTTTCTACCGGCTTCACAATTCTAACTCGAAACATAATTAAGTAACAAAAAAAATTACATAATGAATAAGTATATCATAGCATTGTTTGTATTACTGGCACTCGATGGTGAGTTAAGGGCTCAAAACGTCAATTTTAAGATTCATTTACGCGGGGTGTATGAAAGTAAGGTCAGCTTGCAGTCTTTAACGGGTAACAGCATTAAGACGGTAGTTCAAAGTCCGGCGATCAAGGGTGGTACTACGGGTTTGCTATCTGTTCCTAAAGATCAGCTGCCGGGCGCGTTTATCCTGCGCTTTGATTATAAGGAGAAGGAGACTAGTGCGCCATATCCGTCTGAAAAACAAATTATTATCAATTCGCAGGATCTGGAGCTTTGGGTGCATCCTCAGTTCGTTAACAATCCGGATAGTACCTATTTCCAGAAGGGAGAGCTGGAAAATAGGTTGGCACTGAATTTTGCTATGGAAAATGCGAAGAAAAAAGAGAAGCTTAACCTATTGCAGAATTTCCTGGTCGGATATGATGAGCCTGAATCGGCTTTTTATCAGTCTGGCATCCATGAGTTTGAAAAAAGAAGACAGGAATACAATACCTGGCTGCAAAGCTGGTCGGCCGGGAATAAATCACAATTTGCAAGTCAAATATTTCAGTTTCAGTATGTTCCTGATGTTGCCTGGCAGGGTACTGAAAAGGAGCGGCTAAACAGTGTGGTGGAAACCTATTTTGAAGGGGTGGACTTTTCAGATCCGCTGATACTGAAAACCCGTGAGCTGAGGGACTGGATGAACGGTTATGTTAATATATACGGGTCGATGTCAACTACGGAGGCGCTGCGGGATTCGCTGTTTACCCTGGCCGGCACAAGAGCCATTGAGAAGGCGAAAGAGGGGCATCCGTTAGTGTATGGCTGGATGGTTGATTATTTTTACAATGGTTACGAAAGCTTCAATATCGAGCCGGGAATACAGATGCTTCAGACATACTTGTCAGATCCGCGTTGCCTGACCTCAAAAAGGCTGGAGATCAGCAAACGTTTCAAAGGTATAGAAACCATGGTTCCGGGTTCGATGGCTCCTGATTTTATGACAACGGACGCCTCGGGGAAGCCGGTGTTGTTCAGTAAATATAAAACTGATTTGTCTTATAAGCTGGTGCTATTTTGGTCTGCGGACTGCCATCATTGCAAGGAGCTTGTGAAAGAGCTCTATCCATGGTATCAAGCTATCGGCAAGGACTATATGGATGTCTTTGCAATGAGCCTCGATTTTACGGATCTGGAAATTTCGAGATGGGAAGAAGCGAAAAGTAAGTTGGCAGGCTGGAAACATAGCAGGCCTGAAGGTGGTGTGAATAGTCCTGTAGCGGATGCTTACTATGTTCTTTCGACTCCGGTAATGGTGCTGGTGGATTCGAAAACCAATAAGATCGTTGCTCTGCCCGGCAATGTCGGCCAACTGGAAAAGCCGATCAGATCCTCTAATATTCCGGCCAAGGAGGTTAAATGATATTCCTGGTTAGCTTCCGGCTTTGAATGGGAAAAATGCTTATTCTGCCTCTTCATTGATGACGCCATAAGTGCCGTAACCTTAGGTTAAAGCGCGACTGCGTCTGCATCCGCTGGGTCGCCCCATACAAAGGCGGGAAATTCAATAGCAATAGGCGCATTCTTCAATGCTTCTACTGATGGGGTGTTGGCATCTTCCGGACTTCCCCAGACGAATTCAGGTAACGCAACTTTTGCAGATGCCTTCAGTGCTTTGACATCATTTTCGCTGATGTCTTCAGGACTGCCCCATACGAATTCGGGAGCAGCGACGCTGGCATATTTCAATCCTTCTACTGTTCCGGTATTGATATCGTCGGGTGATCCCCATACAAATTCAGGCAGTGCGATGGCTGCAATCTCCTTAGTGGCAGGTTTGCCGATGTTGTCTGTTGCAAAGGTGTTGATCGCAAGGATCATGATCAGTGTGACGGTCAGGGCGATGGTGGCTAGTGCTTTCATGGCTTTATCTTTTAATGTTCGTTGTCTGTAAGTTTATGATCCAAAGGTATTTCAAACCTGAAGGCGCCTCAATGGAAGATTGGCGGAGGAGGGCTGGAAGTCGGTGAAAGAGGGGAATTTGTCGGTGGAAAACCAGTCGCTAACATCTTAAAAAAACATGTTGAATTTCTGACGCCGGCTTCAGGGCTGAAGCAGCAGTTTTAGGCAACTAAACCGCATCAGGTCAAGTTCGTGAAACGACACGAAAAATGTTTAACTTGCATTAAGTCGTTGAGACTATGCTTATCAGAGGAAGGACATGGGCTGGGGGGCGGATCGGTGTGGTTGGAGCAGTAGTTTGGATGTATTAAAGTAACGTTAAACTGGCATAAAATATGAGAAAACTGATCATGTGGAACATTATAACCCTTGACGGTTATTTTGAAGGAGATCAAAGCTGGGATTTATCTTTTCATGATGTTGTCTGGGGAGAGGAGCTTGAGAAGCTCAGTATCGAACAGTTGAGATCAGCAGATTTTCTTGTTTTTGGCCGTGTAACCTATGAAGGCATGGCCGCCTATTGGAAGACGGAGACAGGTGAAATTGCTGACCTGATGAATTCAATTCCCAAACTGGTCTTTTCTAAAACGTTGAAATCGGCTGATTGGAACAATTCCATCCTGATAAATGACGGCGCTTCGTCCGAAATCGCGAAGCTTAAAGCACAGGGTGGTAAAGATATGTACCTGTTCGGCAGCGCAGATCTTTCTGAGACCTTTATAAACGACGATCTGTTTGACGAGTATCGCATCGGAGTTGCACCGGTTATTTTAGGCAGTGGCCGACCGCTGTTCCGAAAAGGGACAGCCTCCAAAAAACTGTCTCTTGTTTCTTCGCAACAGCTTTCGACCGGAGGTGTTGTTTTAAAATACAGTTCTTCATAAAGGTTCGGCCCTTAGCGGGGGAGAGAAGATGCGGCTGATGCTATGTTGCCTCACCATTGCCAGCGAGGCGCCCGACATGATCATACTGGATGAGCCCACCAACGACCTCGATCTGCAGAACATAGGCATCCTTACGGCGGCCATCCGCGACTACCAGGGTACGCTGCTGGTCATCTCGCACGATGAACGGTTTCTGGAGGAAGTTAATATTCAGAGAGAGATAGTCATAAGTCGTAAGGCATAAGTCTGAAGCCGGCGGGTCAAATCCATATTTACGATCCTGACGTAATCAACCTCTTTTTTGACGCGATCATACCTGATTGTTTGGTAGTTAAGCGGTAAGTTTGGCTACAATTCACAATACAATGGCACTGATCAATCCTCACATTAACTTTAACGGAAATGCGGAAGAAGCGTTTACCTTTTACAGATCGGTATTTGGCGGAGAGTTTTCAAAAATTATCCGTTTCAAAGATCTTGCAGGCCCTGAATTTCCGGTAGCGGAAAAGGAAGAAAATAAAATCATGCATATTGTTCTGCCGCTCGGGAAAGGTAACATGTTAATGGGAAATGATGTTCCGGAAATCCTGGGGAAAACGAACGAGAATGAGAATAGAAGTAAAATTGTAATAACTGCGGAGAGCAAAGAGGAAGCGGACAGATTATTTAACGGGCTTTCCGCAGGAGGTCAGATAGAAGGTGCCATTGGTGATAGTCCCTGGGGTTCTTATTTTGGTTGTTTCAGAGACAAATACGGTATAGAATGGATTGTGGAATTTGATCCGGAATAACAGCTGCTATCCTGATTCGCTACTTCGGCGGCACATAATCCGTTGGCAGCAGGTCCGCCACTTTTTCGAACGCCCAGTATCCTTCGAAAAAGAGTGACAGCGGATCAGTCAAACTCCCCTTCGGATCTATTGCGGCATAGCGGCCGTCGAGCGTGATTATCGATACCTGGTAATTAGGTTCGTCGAGCGGACGCGGATAGGTGTTCCTGCGTGTAGAGTACTCGACCGGTTCCCGTTCTTTGGTGTACGTTACATAAAGGCAGTCGTTAAACCGGAGCTGCCTGATCTCACCGTCGCCGGCCCTCAGCATGGTGTCCGTCGTGATATTTCCTTTGATCAGGTATTGCATCACCTTTGGCAGCTTCCTTTTATTGATCCAGAAAGTCGAGGAATCATCGTTGCCGATCGTCATCGTACCGTTACGGAGTTTTGCATGCTTCCTGATGTTTGCGTTGATCACCGAGTCGGATGGCCGGTCGGGATTTGGTTTCCTGATCAGCCGGTTGATCGTATAACCTTCCCGATAAACATTGCGGTTATAAACGGCGGTCAAAAAGTGCTGCACCGATCCATAGTATGCTTGTATGCGATTGCTGTTCCATCGCTTTTTTCGTGATGATGAGCCTGCCAGATCTTCGTAATAGGTCTTTCCCTGGTATGTGAGGATGTTTGTGGTGAAATTGAGCCGGAAATCCAGCAGCAGGTATTTGATCGTATAGCCGAGTGCTTTGTTCTCGATAAGCAGAAAGTCTCCGCCTGAATCGGCTTCCATAACGTTTTTGGAAGCGTCGAAGCTGATATTCAATGCCTCAGGATTAAGGATCCGGCAGTATTTCGCATTCGCAGACATACCTAAAAAGTTTTCCTTAAAGACCTGCAGATTGGTTTCGCGATGCGGATCCGGTTTTACGATGACCTCCTTCAACGCCACTACATTGAACGCAAGCTCAACATTCACGGTAAGATCTTTATCCACCAGGAGCGGTCTGCTGAATGTTTTGTATCCCAGCAGATTGACGATAAGTTCATAGTTCCCTGCAGATAAACCGGTCAGTTTGAAGTTACCTTCTTTATCGGATGTGAGGGATATGCTAGTGCCATTTAAAAACACTTGCGCACCATAGATTGCCTTTCCGTCGTCTTCGGTCACTTTTCCGGATATGGTCAATGACTGGGCTATGCTCGCATTAAAGCAGCAGGAGAGGAGAAGAATAAGGATGATCAGACGCATTATGCGATGTTAAGAATTTATTTTGACTTCATACAGTAACCTGTTTTAAGGCCCCCTTACATGATGGTGAGGGCCGTTTTAAAGCCGTAACTGATAGTAAAAAAGGATTCTGGAATTGTCAGGAGCAGTACCGCTCAATTAACTTTTGCTCTTCGCCATTCGCTCGGGCTCGTTTTGCGATACGCCGGAGAATGGGGGTAAAGAATGTCACGATAGATGACGGGGTTCACAATGGTTCTTTTCATGGGGTCCAGGTTGGCTTCGGTCAGGTTACTTAAAAGTAGTAACTTTCTTTTCAAAAATCAGAAAACGGCCGGCATCGGATTGCCATAGCTCCTGTTTAAATACTTTTGAATAACTGGCCGCAAAATGATCTGATTTGTTGATTCTGTTGTTATCTAATTCCAGCAACTAAAATCATGGAAATTCAAAAAGTAAAAGCAATAGTAGTTACCGGTGGAAGCTCAGGCACTCGGTTTTGAAGTGGCACGGCAGCTGCAGACCGGCGGAGCACAGGTGGTGATCGGTTTGGGCAACGAATCCGGGGTTATAACCCGTAAAGCAGCACAGCCTTTTTCATCCGGTGTCAAAAGCTGTCTTTATTTGTAGTCATACAGCAAATGTATAGTCCTTACGGCTTTTCCCGTTCGGGAACAGAGTAGACCGTGTTGCCGTTTTCATCGTAAAATTCCAGTCGGGCGATGTTCTGCGGATCTATAAAGAACCTGGCGCGCTTTTTTCCTTTGTCGTCGTTCAGGTAAAGCCCGACGTTACCGTTCCATACTTTGCCAACAAAAAGACGGTTGCTGCCATAAATTCCGGAGTTATCAAACTTCTGTAAAGCGGCGTTTCTTGCCGCGTCATCTTTGATCTCTTCAAGTGCCTTCCGCTTCAGGTACACCTGGTCTGCAGTAACCGTATCAGGCCGATCGGATATCGCCAGGCCGTAGAGGCGTTCTTTTTTATTCCCGCTGATCTCTTCGTTATACCGAAGCGACATGATCTGATCCTGTTTGTACTGATCGAAGGTGAGGATTTGCCCCGCCCCGTTTTTATTGCCGTCAAAAAGAAATCCGCCACATTCGTCTCCTTCTTCATTGAAGATAATGATGCCCGGAGCTTTCCCTCTGCCAGGGATAGTTACACCGTTGATCACTACGGGCGGTTGCCGTTCCTTGTTGGTGATTGCCATTTTGAGGCTCCCATCCTTTTCAATAATGTTGATGCGTTCTACATCAATTTCGGTGAACCTTTTTTTTGGATCTTCTCCATTGGTAAACGAGAAGGCGATTACCATAGTCAGCCCTAAAAGAAGAAGCGAATTAAGGATCCTTAGTTGGCGGTTTTGTTTCAAAAGCTTTTCCATTGCAATAAATTTTATCCGGCGTTTTTTCCTTAGACGATCGTTTACTGACAATAGTTTCGCAACAGCTAAATGGTTTTCTCAAAATCTTTCGTATTTTGTGTTTTAATCGGCTTAAATCAAACATGATATGATTTCTTTGATCATCACCTTTCTTCCCTTGATCATTTGCTCGGGGTTGCTGTTTGCTATGTGCATGTACGTGAAACGGAAAACGGATCAGTTCATCGCGCTTAAGCTCTTCTCATTCTCCCATTCGGTGTAAGCCTGGTCAATTGTTTGCAAAAACACGGAGGGATCCTGTGCTCCGGAAACGGCATATTTTCTGTCGAGAACAAAGAAAGGCACGCCACGAATTCCTAGTTGCTGCGCCTCGTTGATATCCCGGTTAACGTCTTCGCTGTAGCGGTCGTGGGTTAATGCGTCCAATACCGCCGTCTGATCGAATCCAAGCTTTCCGCCCAGCCCGGCTAACGTATTCACATCGTCTACGTTTTTGCCGTCGCGGAAAAAGGCCTGAAAGAGGAGTTCTTCAGCCTCATTTTGTTTGCCATGTTCTTTGGTGAAGTGTAAGAACCGGTGTGCGAGGTAGGTATTGGCAACTATTGCCTTCTCGAAATTGAATTCCAGTCCGATCTCACGACCGGCGGCAGCCACCTGGCTGTTAAGCTGCTTCATCTGTTCTGCAGGAAGTCCTCTTTCCCGGGAAAGGAAGTCATGAATGGCCATTTCAGGATCCGTACGAAGGGAAGGCATCAGCTGGAAACTTTTCCAGGTTACCTCAATGTTATCACGGCCTGAAAACTGAGACAGTGCGGTCTCGAACTTCTTCTTGCCGAGATAGCAGAACGGGCACATCACATCGCTCCAGATCTCTATGGTCATTTTATTTTCTGTATTCATGAGTTGCGTGGCTGCCTGTAGTTTGAACGTACAAAGCTCTGAATTTACGCATCAATTGGAGACGGTTCGTGTAAAGAAGACTGGAAGATGACAATAAGTTACTTTAACGCCAGTTTTATATGTTCTAAATGATGCCGCACATGCCAGGCCGACATGCCGATGGCCTGCTCCTGGGTGATGGAATACTTTCTGATGGCATGGTAGTAGCTGATCTTCAGCTGATCGGCGGTCAGCGAACGGAGCAGGTAAACGTATCTGCGGGTGATCGATTCAAACATCAGAAGCGAACTTTCTATGGCAGCATCGTGTGCATCCGGAGTTAATGCCCACTTGTCCATATCGATCAGCGTAACATCATGGTAATCTGTTTCGGTGAGCGCTTTTTTCATCCTTAAAAAATGGAGCATCTGAATGTCGGCAACATGATGGACTAGTTGCCGGATGTTCCAGCTGCCCGGACGGTAGGTCTTTTTCAGATCGTCGTCAGTCAGGTCCTTAACCAATGCGTTATACCGGTCAGGGGCCTTTTCGATCGTGGCGATCATGGACTCAATTTCGTCGGGGGAGCAGGAGTCTTTTCTGGCCAGCTGGCCAATTGGGTATTTCAAAAGATCTTCGGTGGTGCTTTCCATGATCAAAGGTTCTTATTGCGCTAGCAACGATATTAAAGACCATCAGCATAATTAGAAAGTAATTAACGTATCCGCCGGGCTTCGCTGCGTTCAAGGTGAACGATCATTCGACCGGATACATATGCTTCTGATCGGGTCTAAAAATAAGAAATTTTCCTGGGTTTAAGACGCTGAACTATTTGCATTACGCACTCGATTGCGATACGATCATGCCGCACCCTTAGGAGCAATACTAAGCTTCTAAGCTACTTGAGAAACACGGGACTTTGAGCAGGTTTTATGCAGGAAAGATTGGGTGGTCTCCTTTATGTGATACTTCGGTTGAGCGACAAAGGACCGCCGCCCTGTTTAGATTTGCTTAACCTTGTTCGCGTTTTCAAACGTTTGCGTTGATTTTCATGACCGCTTCCGGCAACATAGTTTTAACGTCAGGTAATCTTACGGATATTTGGATTGCAATGACCAATTAAGATGAACGGCCTGTGATTATTGTTGGAAACGATCAACTGGTATTTAACAGAGGAAATTGATGTATTACCGGCAGCAGGAAATAATCAGAATTGCGATCTTTAGAAAGATCTTTTAACCTAAACCACATACTATGTCTTTTAACAGAAGAAAATTTTTAAGAAATGTAGCCCTTGGAGCGGGTGCCCTTGCTACAGGGATACCGTCGCTCGATGTGTTGGCGAACGAAATCGAAGATACCGGGTATATGATAGCGCCGGCCATGCCTGCAGGCGGAAACATGTCGGGTTATGCTGCTCCGAAGCTGGATAAGGTACGGATCGGCTTCATCGGCCTCGGTATGCGCGGGCCGGGTGCGGTGCAGCGCATGAGCCATATTGAAGGTGTCGAGATCAAAGCGTTATGCGATAAGTTCCCCGATCGGGTTACCAGGGCACAGCAGATCCTGAAGAAGGCCAGCCTTCCTGAAGCCCGCGAATACAGCGGAGAAGAGGGCTGGAAGGCACTGTGTGAAAGCGGGGATATCGACGTCGTTTATATCTGTACCCCATGGTCGCTGCATACGCCCATGGCGCTGTACAGTATGAACAACGGCAAGCACGCGGCGACGGAAGTGCCGGCTGCGCTGACGGTGGAAGACTGCTGGAAGCTGGTGGAAACCTCTGAAAAAACGCGGAAGCACTGCATGATGCTGGAAAATTGCTGCTACGACTTCTTTGAGCTGCTGACACTGAACATGGCCCGTGCCGGCGTGTTTGGCGAGATCCTGCACGGTGAAGGTGCTTATATCCACGATCTGATGGACCTTAACTTCGATAAGAAGGGCTATGCCGATATGTGGCGGCTGAAAGAAAACATGGCCATGAACGGCAGTTTGTATCCGACACACGGTTTAGGCCCGGTTGCGCAATGTATGAACATTAACCGTGGCGACCAGTTCGACTACCTGACCAGCATGAGCACCAACGATTTTATGATGGCTGCGCGCGCCGAAGAACTTGCTGCTGAAGATCCGTTCTTCGATCAGTTCAAGGGAAAGAAATACCGCGGCAATATGAATACCACCCTGATCCATACCGTGAAAGGGAAGACCGTCATGGTTCAGCATGATGTGAGTTCGCCGCGCCCTTATTCACGCATCCACCTGATCAGCGGTACTAAAGGTATGGCCCGCAAATGGCCGTCGCCACAGCGCATTGCCTTTGGTCATGGCTGGATCAAACAGGATGAGATGAAACAGTATGAGGAAAAATATACGCCGGAGATCGTCAAAAAGATCGGCGACCTGGCTAAACAGGTGGGCGGCCATGGCGGTATGGACTTCATGATGGACTGGCGCCTTATCGATTGCCTGCGTAACGGTCTGCCGCTGGATCAGGATGTATACGATGCGGCTCTGTGGAGTGTCGTTGTGCCGTTAAGTGAGAAAAGTATTAACAAAAGATCGGGTTCTGTGGATATCCCTGACTTTACCCGCGGGGCCTGGAAAACCAATCAGCCGGTCACATTAACGCTAGCCGGCGGCGGTACTACCGGCGTTCGCAATGTGAAAGATGCCTCTGACAAAGGGCAGCTAAAGGTTGGATAATATGGTTCTGTAGCGGGGTTGCCGCCATCATGTTGAAAGATGTAACATTCTTGAAGTCCTTCAAAAAGAGCAGGATATTACAATGCCTTCATGCGCCCTGCGTGCTTCTTTTGCTGAAAGATCTTATAATATGAAAAAACTATTATTCACATCGGCGATCCTTTGGTTTTGCTCGCTTACAGCAACACCGCAGGCGATGTCTCAACGGGAAGTTCCGGTGATTGAGCTGTCGGGCACGCCGTATGAACGGGGCCTTCAGCATGGAAGGCAGCTGAAAAAAGAAATTGCGGAGGTTTATGGGAAGTGGAAGGAAAGTATCCGCAAGGAAACCGGCATAAGCGCCGACTCGGTCATTGCAGACTTTCTTGCGACCACGAATTTTACGCCTGCGATCAAAAAGTGGACGCCGGATGTTCTCGACGAAGTACGCGGGATCGCCGACGGGTCGGGACAGAACTATCATGATGTATTCGCTTTTCAGCTGATCGATGAATACTGGGGCTACCTTGACAGGAAGAAATATGCCGGAGGAATGGAGCATTGCAGCGCAATGGGGGTAGCGGGTAATTCTAAACGCCCCGGATATGTAGCTCAGAACATTGATCTTGATACATGGATGCATGGGTACCAGGTGCTGTTACATATCAAAGGCTCGCGTTCGGTTCCTGAACAGTATCATATGAGCTGTGCAGGGTCACTTGGCCTTGCCGGAATGAATGGTAACAGGATTGGTGTCGTAGTGAATGCATTGACGGATCTTCAGGCTTCGGTTGACGGATTACCCGTAGCTTATATTATCCGTGGTATGGTAGGCAGAAAGAACGGCAACGAAGCGTTATCATTTCTGAAGTCGGTAAAGCATGCATCGGGACAGAACTACATTATCGGAGTCAGAGACAGTGTATTTGATTTCGAGGCATCCGCAAACCAGGTCGTTCGCTTTACCCCGACGGGTAATGCAGAGGTCGTTTACCATACCAACCACGCTCTGGTAAACCATGATGTTAAGCCATGGTTCAAGCAATATCACGACCGCATCCTTGCCGGTAAGGCTGTGAAGAACAGTACCCTGACCCGTTATGATGCGGTGGCGCAGATGTATTCGTCAGCGGATGATCCCTCTGTTGGCCTGGCCAAGGTTACATTGCGTTCAAAAGGGAGTGACCGCTATCCGGTTTGTATTACCTATGATGCTGCAAAAGGTGCCTTTACGTTCAGTTCTGTTGTCTTTGAGCTGGGTGAAAATCCCTCCGTTGAGGTCACTTTTGGTTCGCCGGACGAATCCGACTATCAGAAACATGTATTCAAATCGAAATAAAAATGTTCTTTAAAAACAAAACCAGATATATTCAGGAAATGAATGTTAACTATTTTTTCAGGGTAACCTGCTTGCTGTTCCTTTTTGCCGCTACCCAGGGATATGCTCAGACAGCACAAACCGCCACGGTCCGGGAGCGGCTTCAGATCGCGCTGGATTCCCTGCAGAAAGCCAATAACTTTCCCGGCGCCTCCTTTGCCGCCTTGTTGCCTGATGGAGAAGAGATACGTATTGTCACCGGTTTTGCCGACTCGGCCAGCCGCGCGAAGATGAAACCCGGGCATCGGATGTTGTCCGGGAGTATCGGTAAAACTTTTTTTGCTGCTGCCGTTGTTTCACTTGCGGAACAGGGCGTGTTTGGGCTTGACGACCCGATCTCAAAATATCTGTCAGATGAACCGTGGTTCAACAGGCTTCCCAATGCCGGCAGCGTAACCCTGCGGATGCTCATGAATCACACATCGGGTATCGAGGAGTATTACGAGCTTGGCGATTTTATGCAGCGCCTTAAGGCTGATCCGTACCGCCAATGGAAACCGGTGGAGTTGTTTTCGTACATCTTTGACCGGAAGCCATTGTTTCCTGCAGGAAGTGCCTGGGGGTATTCTGATACCAACTACCTGATCCTCGGGTATATCGTCGAAAAAACGACAGGCAAAAAAATGTATGACCTTGCGCACCGGTATGCCTTGAAGCCTTACCGGCTTTCGCTCACCGAGCCTTCTTTAAAAGTGACGTTCAAAGACCTGGCAACAGGCTATTCCCGGGCAGGTAATCCGTTCCCGTTCTATGGGGCTATGGTGAAAGATGGAAAGCTCGTTTTTAACCCTGCTTTTGAATGGACAGGCGGCGGATTCGTTTCCAATCCTGCTGATCTTGCCGACTGGGCTAAAGGATTGTATCACCTGAAAGGCGTGAGTGCGGGTACCCGGAGAGAGATGCAGGCGGGGGTAAAAGCGCAAACCGGTCGCGATCACCTGTATGGCCTCGGTATGCAGATCAGGCCCTGGGGGAATGGCCTCAGCTATGGACACAGCGGATGGTTTCCTGGATATGTTTCCGATTGCTTATACGACCCGGCTTCCGGTACGGCACTGGCGATCCAGTTCAACACAGACGACGGCCGTTTACTGAAGATGGCTACGTACTCTTATTTGCAGCTGCTGAACAAGATCATCGCGCAGTAAGCACCTGCGATCTCAGACTTATTCCGGGCGCCTGATAGGGCGGCCGTTCAAAGTAGTGGTTTGGAAAAACACCTTTGACCTTTCTGAAAGCATTGCTGAATGCGGGCAGATCGGTGAAGTTAAGGAGCAGGGCGATCTCGGTCCAGCTTAGTTTGCCTTGCTTCCTTAGCGCTATACTTTTTTCAATCCTTTTATGAAGGAGGTAGTTGTACGGACTTGTGCCGAAACACTGCTTGAAAAGACGATAGAATCGAAATTCAGATAAACAGCAATGCTCTGCTACCGACTTTATGTCGGCAGGTTTTTCGAGGCAGTTATCAAGAATTTCGCGGCCCTGCAACAATCTCCTGAACAGCTCTTTTCTTGTTGATGACTTTGCGGTCGTGAGCTTGTAATAGGATTTGATAAGCGGCAGATTGTCGTGCGCCAGTTCGGCCGTAAGGTCATATAGGGTCTCGGTGGGACTGTCCGGGGGCAAACCCGCGGCAAGTGAGTTAATAAGGGAATCCAGGAGGCCCTTTAAACGGTCGCCGCAGGCCGTTTCCTGCATGAACAGCTCGTCCGACAGAAAGTACCGGCTTAGCGCGGAATGAGCTTCGAGGTCGTCGGGGACGGTTAACTGCTTAAGAAAGTCGTGCATGAGTGACAGATCAATATCAACGCACAAGCTCCACGTATTAGTGGTATCAATAAAGGTTTCGCCGGTTGAGGCATTCTCATTAACCAGCAGATACTGACCTTGTGTAAGCTTAAACTCTTTTTTTTGAAAAATATAGGTTTCCAATCCGGTTCCTACATATTTCAGCGAAAGACCTCTTGACCTGACCTGACCTTCGAAGGTGTTAAGGCAGGAACTGATAATGAAGTTTTTGGACGCCTGAAGTTTACTTTGTTCGTAACTGCTGTCATTAAAATAAACAGCGGTACACGGGTTGCCATAGTTGGCGAAGACGTTCTTATCCCTGTTCAACCTGTTTTATATTAGTATGAGCTGCTAAAATAGCCCGGAGAGAGATATGTAAGTTGTAACATTTTTGTGGGCGTAAACCATGGTATATTATCCTCCGGCTCTTGATACCTCATCAAGCACAGTTTTCCGGTGTTTGGATTTGAATGCATCGCCCGACCGGAAGTTGTACCTCACGTTCAGTCTTGCGCCGCGCATCATAAAATAGTTGACAAAATTGAAGACATTTCCGTTATAGCTGGCGTCGCCGCGAATGTCGCGCGTCCTGAAAATATCGGTTACACCAAGCGTGAGATCAAGCTTTTTGTTCCAGACCGTCCGTTTCAGTCCTGCATCCAGCCACCACTGCTCTTTAAAACGGTAGATGCCAAATGTGGACGGAGAGCTGTACGAAGCAGTTGCCTGAAGCTGTAAGCTGTAGGGCAGGGCTATGTTGTGGGCCGACTGAAGTGTCGTGAACACCTGGTCGTTGATAATTTCGTTGTCCTGGAAAAAGATCTTGTTTTTCTCCAGTCCGCCAACGACCGTATTGGTGGCTTCCCAACTTCGGCTGATCCTCACGGGAACGATCAGTGTGGCGCTATAGTTTTCTGCCTTGTCGATGTTCCGTTCCTGGTAAACAGTCGTGTTGTCATCCGTGTTTTGCTCAGGTACTTCCGCAAACGAATCGTTCGTAAGGGTATACCCGAGGGTGAGGATGTAAGTTTTCTTCAGTGTCTGACTGATCTGATAAAGGTTGCTGTATTGCGGCCGCAGGCCTGGGTTTCCTTCGGCCCAGCTGTAGGGGTCCTGATAGAATATAAAGGGATTAAGGGAACGGTAGTTCGGACGGTCAATACGGCGGCTGTAGTTATACGTTACCTGGTAATCCCGGCTGATGTCCTGGGTCAGAAAGATTGAAGGAAACAAGTCGAAGTAGCTCTTTTTTACGGTGCTGCCTCCCATCAGCGGTTCTCCGGTGCCGAGCGTCTTTTCTCCGCGAAGCCCGGCCTGGATAATCCATGTTCTGTTGAACTTAGCCTGGATGTTAACGTACCCGGCAAGGATGTTTTCGGTGTAACGGTAGTTGTTGGTCCTTAGCGGATCGAGCGTCTCGCTGTCCGTGCTGACCGTATAAAAGTTCAGCTTGTTTCCGGATACGACCCGGCTGCCTTTAATGCCGGTTTCGAAAGTGACATGGCGTCTGATCTTTGTTACCAGGTCGGCATTTGCCGAGATAATGTCGTAATAGCCGGGATTCTCGGTGCGCAGCAGTTCATTCCGTGCGGTGCCCGCTGTAGCGTAGCTGTTTTCATAGCGGGCGCGGGTCTGGTTGTCGAGCTGAATATAATCTATGTTCGCCGTAAAGTTGGTTCCGGTGGTATTGGGAAACCAGCTGTAATGCACGTTATAAGCACCGCTGCGGTTCCAGGCCCTGTAATAGTTTCCTGCGCGGATGCTGTTCAGTTCATTCCGGGTTCTGTCATCAAGCTGGGTGGTTGACAGGAAACTGCGGTCGGTGTCGGAATACGACAGGTTGATGAAGGCACCAATGGTGTGTTTCCCGTTCAGGTCATAGTCGGTGCCGGCGCGTAACGAAGGTGTGCCGACGGTCATTTTCTCGTCACGAAGCTGATGGAAGCGCGAATTTGCGGTTTGCGAGTGAAATTCCCGGATCATCACACCCTCACGCATGCGCGGGCGTTGTGCCATATCGGCGTTGACGTATGAATTCCATTTGCCCTTCTTGAGATTAATGCTGGCACCCGCCGAATAACCTGATGCGGCATTGTATTGATAGCCGGCATAGGTGCTTCCATTCATGCCGGAACTTGTATTCTGCTTCAGCCTGATATTGAGGATACCGGAACTTCCTGCGGCTTCATATTTTGCTGAAGGGTTTGTGATCACCTCAATGCTTTTAATGTTCTGGGCCGGCATACTTTCGAGCATAGCCTGAAGCTCCTTGCCGGAAAGGAATGAAGCGCGGCCATCAATGAGTACCCGCACGCCTGGTTTTCCGTTAAGTTTGAGGTTGCCGTCATTGTCGGCCGATACTCCCGGCGACCGTTCCAGCACTTCGAAGGCGGTGCCGCCAGCAGCTAAGGCCGTACCTTCTACCGGAATGATCAGCTTGTCGGATCTCATAATGACAGACGGCCGGAGGGCCTTTACGGTTACTTCACCCAGAACGCGCGTATCCTGTTTCAATGAGAAGACACCGAATTCGTTCTTAAAATGGGAGCCGGTGACGGTAAAAGGCTTGCTGTATTGCCCTAGGTAGGGCATGGCGGTGATGCGCAGTATGTAGGTGCCTGCAACAGGAGTCGGAATGACAAAATTGCCATTGTCATCTGTAGCCGAACCTCCCACCACACTCGAGTCGCCGGCGAGTAATAGGCTGACACCGGCATAGGGAACAGGACCCTTATCATCTGTAACTCTCCCGGTCAGCTGTGCCAGCAGATTTCCGGAAGCTGAGATCAGCAGCACGGCTGCGCAAAATATCTTTTTTACCATTGGGTTTATCAGTGTCTTTAAGTTCACTAATCGACGAAGATATTATACGCAGGAGTGGGCGGGTTGTAATATCCTGCCCATTTCGGTGTGTGTCAAAGATCTTACAAATCGACATTACTCGTTTGCCGGCTTCGCTTTTTCGTTCTTTCGCGCTTGCCGGAAGTTGAACGGTACATAGACGGACAGTTCGTAACTTCCGCCGGTTGTTCCCCTGATCTCTGCAGGTTCTGTATTGTACAGTAGCAGCACCCGGGCCAGCCGGCGATAATCAAATGCAAACCCTCCGGTGATACTTCTATTTGTATGGTAAAGGAAAGTAAGACCGACTTATACCCTGCGCTGAAACCGCCCCTGAACTGCGTTTCGGTTTCGCTATTGTATCCGCCGGTAGCGATATGACCGGAGTTATTGCCCGGCAATGATTGCACTATTTTAAGGAAAGGGTCATGAGGCGGACGTATAAAAAATTGTAAAAAACGGCCATCGCAGTAAGCGGTTAACGGTACCGACAAATAAGGCACTCAAGTCGTTTCAAAATTAGATAAATGCATGATTCAGGGTGTACATGCCTTTTTGATCAAGGAGGTTGATCGCCCTGATCACCAGCCTCAGATCGTCGTAATAGAATCTGCAGACCTGCTGATAGTTGCTTTTTATGCTAACACAATATTGAAAAGTTGTAAGTCCTGCACCGAGAAAGAGTTGCTCATCGCTGCAGATTTGATCAGCCATGACTATGTTTTTAGCCTCTCCGTCCTGAATAAATTGCTGAACGACCCACTTAAGGAAATCGCTTTTTTCTTCCCGACTGATAAAATACTCATAGCTGCTCAGCAATACGCTTCGCTGATCATTTTTAAATATTCCGATCGAATATAGGCTTCCGTTGTCCATAAAAAATACTAATGAAGTTGTTCTAATGTACCCGGTTTCCAGCTGGTTGCGAAAATAAAAGATCTCAAACGCCGGTAATCGACGTCTCTATGACGGAAATTTAATGTTGACCGCTTGTGTGGATATCCGGTGCCAATGGTTATCTGATGACTACCTGATGCATGGTAATACGATGTTTGCTATCATTTGCCCAGCCACTCTTTAAATGCAGTCGTTCGGTCCATACTTACAAATACTTTTTCTGTTGGCGGCGGCATTAATTCGAGCTTAAGCTTTCCCTTTGAAAATAAGTGAACGGAAGAAATCGAGTTCATTCCTACTGTCGTTCTTCGGTTTACCCGAAAGAACTTTTTAGGTGATACTATCCTTGAAAGTTTATCGAGGCTGTATTCAACGGGTAAGAGTTCATTTTTTTCGGTCACCATAAATGTGATCTTGTCGATCAGCTGAAAATAGCGTACTTCTTCGATCGGTATTGAACGCATTTTTAATCCGGTGGTTACTAAAAAACGGTCTTTATATGATCCGTTGTTGCTCTTGAGATGGTGCAATAAATTCGAGATGTCGTTTTTGATATAGTGTGCTTCTACCTTTTTATATTTATCCAGGGCTGCCTTAAGCTCTTCGGCCACTATCGGCTTCATCAGATAGTCGATGCTATTCACCTTAAATGCCTGAAGCACGTACTTATCATAAGCAGTAGTAAAAATTACCGGAACCTGTAAGTTTATCTGCTCAAATATTTTGAAACAATCGTCATCCTCCAGATGGATATCCATAAGGATCAAATCGATTTCCTCGCCGGATCGTAAAAAATCGATCGATTTCCGTACTGAAGGAAGTACACCTGCAACTTCAACTTCGGGGTTGACTTTTTTAAGCATTCCAGCAAGTTTGGTTCCTGCCAATGACTCATCTTCTACTATTAATATTCTCATTACTTTTAACGTTTTCGGCAGCATGTTTGATTAAATGTGCCCGATCGCCCTCAATCTATTTCAGGAATGACTCCTGTTTTGATTTTGGGGGTACGTAAAAAGTTACAGATCCGCTACACTGTTGGTAAATTATTTTCTTTAATCGAAACCGTATAGTAGTAAAAGTCGCTGAAAGTCAGGCGACAGAAGCGTGCGGTTTTTTTTTAAATTTTTTCCCGAATAATCGGTCCAGATCTGTTTGCTGTAAAATGGCATTCATTCGTCTTTTTTAGTCATTCCTCCATCTTTTTTAGCCACTTCCTGCTCTTTTAGCTCTCTTTGATCCATCAAAAGTGGATCAACTCGGACGCACCTCGGCTTCCGGATACAAAGTATAGTTAAAATATTGGCCAGGATATTTATGATGAACAAAAGCAGGATAAGTGGATTTATCGTTCTGTTCTTTTTTTTACTTATTTCGGCTTCAGCAGCCTTTTCTCAAAGCAGGTGGTATGTAAATGGTACAACTGGCGACGACAGCAACAGCGGACAAGCCTGGGAACAGGCTTTCGGAACGGTAACAAGAGCGCTTTATTCTGCCGGCTCCGGCGATGAGATCTGGGTAGCGAAGGGTACCTATTCTCCCGGGACAACAACAGCATCGGCTTTCGCACTCGTGTCGGGGGTAAAAATGTATGGAGGTTTTGCTGGAACCGAAACAGGACTCGCACAGCGGGATATCAGCAAACTGAGAACGGAGAATGAAACTATTCTGGATGGGAATAGTACCAGCTACCATG
>DASWXL010000017.1:0-2903 GCA_036405495.1 Sphingobacteriaceae bacterium
TGAGGCAGCTGGGTTAAATGTGAAGGAAGTCGCCCTCGGCGAAGCTACGCTGAATACTGATCAGATAGACCATGGAAAACGGTCGGTTTTAGAGGCCAGATTAAAAAAACTCGGCTTCGAATTGCTCGACGATTCACGTTCAAAGCTGATCGAGCGTATTAAAGTCGTGATCATCGACAAGATCCATCATTCCGGGACTCTTGATATGAAATATAACTGGTCCGATCTGCTGTCGGATGAGTTGAAGCACGATTATAATTACGTGAGCAACCTCTTTTCGTCTGTGGAGGGAGTTACAATTGAACAATATATCATCCGCCAAAAAATAGAGAAGGCGAAAGAGCTGCTTTTTTACAATGAGAAAACGCTGAGCGAGATCGCTTATTTTCTTGGATACAGCAGTGTGCAGCACTTGTCAACTCAGTTTAAGAAGGTTACCGGTCAAACCCCCAGTGAGTTTAAAAATTCGCGTCTCAATTCCAGACGTTCGTTAGACTCGGTGCAGTGATGTGGGATGCCGTCACTTAATCCCTTTTTCGTTTCCAAAAGAGATCCTGTAAAGCGCTGACCGGCGGCGGCTGGCAGGAAGAAAAAATGTACATAAATCAAATAATCGTATACATTTTCCGCCATCGCATGGGGTAACTTTGGAATATAAATTACAACGATATGTTATCTCAAACCACAATAAAAAAATCGTTCCTGGTCACCGGTATGACCTGCGGGGCCTGTGCGGTCAGTGTCGAATCCATGCTGAAGTCGACTGCCGGGGTGATCGATGCCGGCGTGAATTTTGCCAACCAAACGGCATGGGCACTTTTCGACGAGAACAATACCAGTCCTGAAGAACTTCAGAAAAGCATCCGCGCGGTAGGATATGACCTCATTATCGATGCAGAGGATCCGGCAAAAGTCCAGGAAGAGTTGCAGATAAAGCATTTGAATGAGATAAAGCATCGGACGATCTGGTCGTCAGTGCTATCATTGCCCGTATTCATTATTGGAATGTTTTTTATGGACATGCCATACGGTGCCTGGATCTCCATGGTCCTTACAGCTCCGGTGCTTTTTTGGTTTGGACGGGGCTTTTTCATTAATGCATTCAGACAGGCCCGCCACGGAAAGGCGAATATGGATACTCTCGTTGCATTAAGTACCGGGATCGCGTTTGTATTCAGTGCTTTCAATACGATCTATCCGGAATTTTGGCACAGCCGGGGCATCCATGCTCACATCTATTACGAGGCGGCAGCAGTCATCATCGCCTTTATATCACTCGGAAAACTGCTGGAAGAGAAGGCCAAATCCAACACTTCATCTGCTATCAGGAAACTGATGGGTCTTCAGCCCAGAACGGTAACCGTAATAGAAGATGGTCGTGAAAAAGAGGTGCCCGTTGAGTTTGTTGAAAAGGGGGCAGTATTGCTGGTAAAGCCAGGCGAAAAGATCCCTGTAGACGGCGTTGTAACATATGGCAGCTCATATGTCGATGAGAGTATGATAACGGGAGAGCCTGTTCCGGTTCAGAAACAAGCAGGAGGAAAAGTGTTCGCAGGTACTGTGAATCAGAAGGGAAGTTTCCGGTTCGAAGCGGAGAAGGTAGGGAGTGAAACATTACTTGCCGGCATTATCAGGATGGTACAGGAGGCCCAGGGCAGCAAGGCCCCCGTTCAAAGGCTGGTGGATAAAATCGCAGGGATCTTTGTTCCGGTCGTCATGGGTATCTCCATCCTGACATTTGCGGCGTGGATGCTGTTTGGCGGAGACAATGCCTTCACGCACGCTTTGCTGACCTCCGTGACGGTACTGGTCATTGCCTGTCCATGTGCGCTCGGACTGGCAACGCCGACAGCCATCATGGTTGGGGTGGGCAAGGGCGCAGAGAATAATATCCTGATCAAAGATGCCGAGAGCCTCGAGCTTGGTCATAAAGTAAATGCTGTGATCCTCGATAAGACCGGAACGATCACCGAAGGTAAACCGGTGGTTACCGGCATAGTCTGGGAGGTGTCGGAAACAGACTTTTCCGGATATGCCGGAATACTGTATGCCCTTGAGTCGCAATCGGAACATCCGTTAGCGGAGGCCGTAGTCAAAAGGTTGAAAGAAGATAAAATTATTCCGGATGCCATTACGGACTTTACAAGCATAACGGCCAGAGGGGTTAAAGGCAACCTGAATGGAGTCACGTATTTCGTTGGCAATCGCAAATTGCTGGACGATAATACGATCAGTATATCAGACTTCGCTAAAAAGCAGGCATCGGAGTTCCTAAGCAAGGCCAATACGGTCGTTTATTTTGCCAATCAGAAAAAAGTGCTGGCGGTTATTGCCATTGCGGACAAAGTGAAAGCCACTTCCGCCAGAGCCATTAAACAACTGCAGGACATGTCTATAGATGTTTACATGATCACAGGTGACAATCACCAGACTGCCGCTGCGGTGGCTGCAGAGGTCGGAGTTACAAACGTCATGGCCGAAGCGCTACCGTCCGACAAAGCAGATTTCATAAAGGAACTGCAGAATAAAGGTCAGGTGGTGGCCATGGTAGGTGACGGAATTAATGACTCGCACGCACTGGCTCAGGCCGACGTAAGTATTGCGATGGGTAAGGGTTCAGATATCGCCATGGACGTGGCCAAGATGACGCTGATCACCTCTGATCTGCAGTCGGTGCCAAGAGCGCTTGCCCTTTCAAAGCGGACAGTGCAAACCATTCGCCAGAACTTATTCTGGGCATTCATTTACAACCTGATCGGAATACCTCTGGCGGCTGGAATATTGTATGCTTACAACGGTTTCCTTCTTGATCCGATGATAGCCGGAGCGGCGATGGCATTAAGCTCGGTATCAGTGGTTACCAATAGCCTGCGGCTAAGGTCTTCGAAACTGGACTGACGCAT
>DASWXL010000018.1:0-20259 GCA_036405495.1 Sphingobacteriaceae bacterium
GCCTCGTTACCGTTTCGACCGTGCTGACGTTATCGTGAGCTTTGGCGCCGATTTCCTGGGTACGTGGATCGCGCCTGAAGAGCACAGCAAACAGTACGTTAGTCAGCGTAACGCTGCTTCGTTAAAGAATAAAAAGATGTCACGCCATATCCAGTTCGAAACAGGTATGAGCATGACAGGTACAAATGCCGATTCCCGCATTCCGGTTAAACCTTCGGAAGAGGGACTGGCTGTTTTGGCGTTATATGCTGCGATCACCGGCACTCCTGTTAACGGAGTGAATGGCGTTTCTTCCAATCCGGTAGCCGATAAGGCGATCAAATTGGCTGCTAAAGAATTATCTGCTAAAAAAGGACGCGCGCTGGTGGTATCCGGCTCGAACGATGTGGCGATACAGACAGTTGTTAATGCGATCAACTCGGCATTGGGAAGCTATGGTGTTACTATCGACCTTGATAATCCTGTAAACTTATATGCAGGTAACGACGCAGAATTCGCTGAATTCATCAATGAGATGAACCGCGGCGAGGTTGCTGCTGTGTTCTTCATGAACAGCAACCCTGCTTATGATCACTTCAACAGCAAGGCATTTACCGACGGGTTGGCAAAGGTCAATCTGAAAGTATCGTTTGCCGACCGTGTTGACGAAACGGCTTCATTGTGTAACGTAGTGGCCCCTAATCATAACTATCTGGAGTCATGGGGTGATGAGAACGCATTCGGAACTTATTATACTGTTGTTCAGCCAACGATCAACCCGATCTATAATACTCGTCAGAGTGAAGAAAGCTTGCTGATCTGGTCTGACAACGCTGTTAAGGAATACTACCAGTACGTTCGTAATAACTGGGATAAGAACCTGCTGCCTGCTTCAGGTAAAAGCTGGAAAGAGCTGCTGCAAACAGGTTTTGTATACGGTGGCGACAAGCCTGCCGGATCGTATTCCTTCAATCTTTCTTTAGGCGCTGTGGCGCAGACCATCGTCAATCAAAGCAAGGCTCTGGCTAAGGACGTCGAACTGGCTCTTTACGAAAGCATGCCGATGCGTGATGGTAAGTTTGCCAATAATGCATATCTGCACGAACTTCCTGATCCGGTTACTAAAGTAACATGGGATAACTATGCTGCTTTAGCTCCGAAATATGCGGAGAAGATCGGCATCGCTGAATTCGATCTGGTCGAGATCAAAGGCGCAAATGGCTACTCCGTTGTATTGCCGGTGCTTTTACAGCCTGGTCAGGCTCAGGGAACGGTCTCTATCGCTGTTGGTTATGGCCGTACCAAAGCCGGCAAGGCCGGAAATGAGGTAGGCAAGAACGCGTTTCCGTTCGCAGGTCTGAACAACGGAACCGTACAGTTCAATACTACCGTAACGATCAGTAAGGCAGGTGGCCGTTATGAGCTTGCCCAGACGCAGACTCACCACTCATTCGAAGGCCGTAACGTGATCCGC
Source organism: Sphingobacteriaceae bacterium (assembly GCA_036405495.1). Lineage (GTDB taxonomy): Bacteria > Bacteroidota > Bacteroidia > Sphingobacteriales > Sphingobacteriaceae > DASWTL01. Next base: position 1,454 of record DASWXL010000018.1, read on the forward strand.
GAAACAACTTTTGATAAGTATGTACAGGATCCTCACTCTGGTAGCGGCCATGGATCAAAGCACAAAACCTACGATCTGTGGAACACTTATGAGCAGCCTGGTCATAACTGGGTAATGGCGATCGACCTGAACGCCTGTACCGGTTGCGGTGCCTGTGTGGTTGCATGTAACGTAGAGAACAACATTCCGGTTGTTGGTCGTGACGAGGTTCGCCGCCGTCGTGATATGCACTGGATCCGTATCGACCGCTATTACAGCTTCAACACGGAAGACGGTGCGGTAACCGAAGAGAAAGAGATCGCTGATCTTGAGAATATGGACAATGTATCAGTTGTACACCAGCCGATGCTTTGCCAGCACTGTGAGCATGCACCGTGCGAGACCGTTTGTCCGGTTATTGCTACCATGCACTCAAACGAGGGTTTGAACCATATGGCTTATAACCGTTGCGTTGGAACCCGTTATTGTGCGAACAACTGTCCGTACAAAGTGCGTCGTTTCAACTGGTTCAACTACTGGAACGATTCCCGCTTCGATAACTACCTGAATAACGAATACACTCAGCTGGTATTGAATCCTGACGTTACTACCCGTTTCCGCGGTGTGATGGAGAAATGTACGATGTGTATCCAGCGTATCCAGGCTGGTAAGCTTCAGGCCAAGATTGAGAAACGTCCGGTTAAGGATGGCGAGATCCAGGTGGCCTGCGCACAGGCTTGTACTGCGAACGCGATCATCTTTGGTGATGTGAACGATCCGAATTCGGCGGTGTCGAAGGCGCTTAAGAATGAGCGTACTTACTATGTGCTTGAAGAACTGAACGTTCAGCCTGGAATTGGATATCAGGTCAAAGTTAGAAATACAGTAGAGGCTTAATACAATTTCAATATATCAGAAATTACAAGAATATGTCATCTCATCACGAATCGATATTAAGAGAACCACTAATTACCGGGGATAATATAACCTATGCCAAGATCACCGATGATGTTCTGGTTCCTGTAGAAAACAAGCCGAACAAAGCATGGTGGATCGGTTTCACCATCGCAGCGTTGGGTGCGTTACTCTGGGTTTTTTCAATCAGCTATACGTTCTGGTTTGGTATCGGAGCCTGGGGACTTAACAAAACAGTTGGCTGGGCGTGGGACATCACCGGCTTCGTATGGTGGGTAGGTATCGGTCACGCCGGAACGCTGATCTCGGCGGTACTTTTACTTTTCCGCCAGAATTGGCGAAACTCCATTAACCGTTCTGCAGAGGCGATGACCATCTTTGCGGTTATCTGTGCGGCTACCTATGTAGGCGCTCACATGGGCCGTCCATGGTTGGCGTACTGGGCGCTTCCGCTTCCCAACCAGTTCGGATCACTGTGGGTGAACTTTAACTCCCCGCTTGTGTGGGACGTTTTTGCGATCTCAACTTACTTCTCCGTATCGTTATTATTCTGGTACACCGGTTTACTACCTGATATCGCTACCATCCGCGATCGTGCAACCGGCCTGCGCCGCCGCATTTATTCTGTCCTTTCTTTCGGATGGACAGGTTCGGTGAAATCATGGCAGCGTTTTGAGGCGGTTTCCCTGATACTTGCAGGCGTTTCTACTCCGCTGGTACTTTCAGTGCACACCATCGTATCCATGGACTTTGCTACGTCGGTAATTCCGGGATGGCACACCACGATCTTCCCGCCGTACTTCGTTGCCGGGGCGATCTTCTCGGGTTTTGCCATGGTGCAGACGCTGTTACTTATTGCACGTAAGGTTCTGAATTTCGAGAACTATATCACCATGTTCCACATCGAATCGATGAACAAGATCATCATGCTTACCGGTTCAATTGTGGGTGTCGCTTATCTGACCGAGCTTTTCATCGCATGGTATTCCGCTTCAGAATATGAGCAGTATGCATTCCTTAACCGTGTAAGCGGTCCTTACTGGTGGGCTTACTGGAGCATGATGACCTGTAACGTGATCTCTCCTCAGTTATTCTGGTTCAAGAAGATCCGGACCAGTGTCCTTGCGTCATGGGTATTATCGATCGTCGTGAATATCGGTATGTGGTTTGAGCGTTTCGTGATCATTGTTACGTCACTTCACCGCGACTACATCCCTTCAAGCTGGGCGATGTTCTATCCGTCGATCATCGACGTTACGCTGTTCATCGGTTCGATCGGTCTGTTCTTTACACTGTTCCTGCTGTTCATCCGGGTGTTGCCGGCAATTGCGATGGCGGAGGTGAAACTGCTTGTGAAGAGCGCCAGTCACCAGTCCAAGAAACAGTTGATCAGAGAGAACAAAGTTGATAAAGAGCAGGCGGAGTTTTATTTAGACTCATTGACTAAATATGACAGCGTTCCTGAATCAGATACTCAATTAGCAAAAATCTAAAATGAGCAATACGAAATATATCCTCGCACATTTTGAAGATCCCGATGATATGATGCACGGTATCGACAAGTTACAGGAGAATAACATCAAGATCTACGATGTATTTACTCCAATGCCTATTCACGGGATCGAAGCCAAGTTAGGTATCAAGCGCTCTCGCTTGCCGATTGCTGCCTTTTTGTTCGGTATTACCGGAACGTTCACTGCATTTTCCATGATATATTATATGATGGTTTACGACTGGCCGATGAATATTGGTGGAAAGCCGGCGTTCGCTATTCCGAACTTCGTGCCTATTACCTTTGAATTGACCGTGTTGTTCTGTGCTTTCGGTATGGTTTTCACCTTCCTGTTTGCTACGCACCTGTTCCCTGGCCGTGCGCCGAGGGTGATGGACCTGCGTGCAACCAACGACAGATTCGTGATCGCTATCGATGCAAAAGCTAATCCGTATCCGGAGAAAATTAATGATCTTTTAACAGAAGCTGGTGCAGTTGAAGTATTGCACAATGAAAGGAAGTATGTTAGTTATGAATAAGTTCAGGATAGTAGGTGCTGTATTTTTGACAGTTGCTGCAACTGCTGTTATATCCTCATGTTCAGATAAACGTAGCACGGGGTGGGAGTATGCCCGCAATATGTATGATCCGATTGCCTATAATCCGGATCAGCCGAATAAGAACTTCAGGGATGGTAAGACCGCCCAGATGCCTCCGGAGAACACTGTTCCCGTTGGTTATGATATGCTGGAAGAGTATGAAAGCTCCACAGAAGGTTATCTGAAGGCCAGCGCTGAGCTTAAGAACCCGCTGAAGGTAGATACCACCAATCTGCAGCATGGAAAGCAGTTGTATCTCAACATGTGTTCACACTGCCATGGTCCGCAGGGTAAAGGCGACGGATCGCTTGTGAAACTGGATAAGTTTCCGGCTCCACCGTCATATTCAACCGGAAACTCTTCAAGAGGCGGATTGATGAAGGACCTGACCGATGGTAAGATCTATCATACCATCACTAACGGCCTTAACTTAATGGGCCCGCACAAGTACCAGTTAACTCCTGAGGAGCGCTGGAAAATCACTATGTATGTTCATGAATTACAAAAATTACAATAGTAACGCTAAGCTAAATGGGAACACACAATCATACTCATAACTTCTCTGAATATTATGACTTTTCAGGTAAAGCAAAGACCTGGAGTCTGATAGCACTTCTTGTTGGTGCAGCAGCTATTGCCTATGGATTTTTAAGTGGTAACGGAGAACGTACGTTTGCTAACCTGTTGCTGATGGGTTACTACGCGACCGGCGTGTGCGTTGCCGCGACCTTTTTCCTTGCCGTTCAGTACGTGGCTCAGGCCGGATGGTCTGCCGGCATACTTCGCGTACCTCAGGCATTTTCCAAAGTGCTGCCGGTAATGTCACTGATTCTGATCGTGATCATTGCGGCGGGATTATTTTCACATAACCTGTATCACCATTGGAATCATGAAGGGATCGCCGAACCGGGCCACGCTAACTTTGACCCTATTGTTGCAAAGAAAGCCAGCTACCTTAATGTGCCTTTCTTTTTAACCCGGGTGGTTATCTTTCTGGCTCTTTACAGCATTTTCGCCTACCTTCTGCCGAAGCTTTCTCACAATGAAGATCTGGCCGGAGGGTTAAACAACTATAAGAAGAGCTTCAAATGGGCCTGCGTATTTCTGGTGATCTTTGGTTTTACCTCACCGATCTGGGCGTTTGATACGATCATGTCGCTGGAAGCACACTGGTTCTCTACTATGTTCGGCTGGTATAATTTTGCTGCATGGTGGGTTACGTCATTGTGTGCGATCACCATTGTTGTCATTTTATTAAAGAGAGCGGGTCACATGACATGGGTGAACGATAACCACCTTCACGATCTTGGTAAGTTTATCTTCGCATTCTCGATCTTCTGGACCTATGTGTGGTTCGCACAGTTCCTTCTGATCTGGTACGCTAACATTCCTGAGGAAACAGTTTACTTCTATAAGCGCTGGGAGCCCGAGTACAAACCATGGTTCTGGTTGAATATTGTTATTAACTTTGTTGCGCCGATCCTGATCCTGATGTCAAGAGATGCGAAACGCCGCGAGAACACCCTGCTGTTTGTTTGTATCGTGCTTCTTTTAGGTCACTGGCTGGATTATTATCTGATGGTAATGCCGGGCACAGTGGAAGAGCACAGAGGTTTCGGAATTATTGAGATTGGAACAGCTTTAGGATTTACCGGATTGTTAAGCTTCCTTACACTGACAAATCTGGCGAAGAAGCCGCTGGTGCCTGTTAATCACCCGTTCCTGGACGAGAGCTTGCATCACCATATTTAATTTAAGATTGATTTATCACGTGTTGTTAAATAAAAAAATGGGTTTGAATAAAATTTTTAAGATCAGGACTGTAGCATTGTTAGTGTTGGCTATGACGCTGGCACTGAACATATCTGTACAGGCGCAAACGGAAGATACGTCGGCGGCACCAACTGCGCCAATAGACAATACTCAACCTGCAGATGCGGTTACCTCTCCTGGTGCTTTGGATACTGCGGCTACACCAACTACTTCGACGCTGATCGATACGTCAGTGCCTGAGAGGCCGGCGCCGGCTGCTCAGGAAGCTGAAAGTGCTCCGGTTTGGAGATCTGCCTGGTATCATATACTGTTATTTCTGGTTGCCTGTATTTTCATTGGGATCATTGGTAAGGTTTTACGTGTTTATGAGCTGAGCCGTGAGATGCAGGGTAAGCCGGGAGCACTTAACTGGAACAAAATTCAAGGCGGTCTTTTCCTCGTCATGCTTATTTTAGGTCTGGCGGCGACTTACTGGACGTACGATGTGTGGGGCGGAATGTCAATGAATGAGGCGGCTTCAGTGCATGGCGAACGTATCGATTTTATGATGGCTATTACCATCGCGATCACTACGCTGGTTTTTGTCCTTACTCACATCCTGTTATTCGGGTTTTCATTCAAGTATAAGGGTTCAAGCCATCGCAAAGCCTATTTTTACCCGCATAATAACGCCCTTGAGCGTCTTTGGACGATCATTCCGGCTATTGTCCTGACTATTTTAGTGTTGCTGGGATTCTTTACCTGGAGAAGCATTACCAATGTTTCTGAAGAGGATCAGAAAAAAGCGCTTTCCGTCGAGGTTGTCGGCGAGCAGTTCAAATGGACGATCCGTTATGCCGGGTCCGACAATGCCCTTGGTCTGAGAAACTACAAGCTGACAACTCCGTCAAACTCGCTGGGTATCGATTTCAAAGACTCAAAGAGCTGGGATGATAAGATTGCCGGTGAGATCGTTCTTCCGGTGAACAGACCTGTACGGTTTACCATCGGATCGAAGGACATTTTACATAGTTTCTATATTCCGGATTTTCGTGTACAAATGAATGCTGTTCCGGGTATGCCTACGTACTTCCAGTTCACTCCGAAGTATACTACTGAGGAGATGCGTGAAAAGACCAGCAATCCAAAATTCAACTACGTTCTTCTATGTAACAAGATCTGCGGAGCAGGGCATTACAATATGCAGTCTAACGTTAGAGTTGTCACCGAAAAGGAATACAACGAATGGCTGGCTGAACAGGCCTTATTTTACAATGATGACATGAAGAAACAGTTTCCGATGGTTTCAGTGAAGCCTGAAATTGAGTCGCTGGCTGTCAATCAATAACATTTAAGATTTATCGAGTTATGTCAAACACTACTATATCACATACCAGCTTAGAAGCGACTGGCCATCATGGTCACGATGATGCGCACCTGCATCATAACGAATCCTTTCTAACGAAGTATATTTTCAGCCAGGATCACAAGATGATCGCCAAGCAATTCCTGATAACAGGTATTATCATGGCAGTGATCGGCATGGTTTTGTCCATATTATTCCGTATCCAGTTAGCATGGCCTGATAAGACTTTCCCTATTCTGGAAACTTTCTTAGGAAAGTTTGCTGAAGGCGGTCGTATCAAGGAGGATTTTTATCTGGCGTTAGTGACCATTCACGGTACCATCATGGTATTCTTCGTATTAACGACCGGATTGAGCGGAACGTTCAGTAACCTGCTTATTCCTTTGCAGATCGGTGCACGTGATATGGCATCACCGTTCCTGAATATGCTTTCATACTGGTTGTTTTTCGTTTCTTCGGTAATCATGGTCGGGTCTTTCTTTGTTGAGAGCGGCCCTGCGAGCGCCGGATGGACGATCTATCCTCCGCTGTCGGCTTTACCAAAGGCAATTCCGGGTTCCGGAATGGGTATGAACCTGTGGCTGATCAGTATGGTGCTTTTCATTGCATCATCATTGATGGGATCTTTGAACTACATCAGTACCGTGTTGAACATGCGGACAAAAGGAATGGACATGTGGAAAATGCCACTGACCGTTTGGGCGTTCTTTTTAACTGCGGTTCTGGGTGTTCTTTCATTCCCTGTATTGGTTGCAGCGGTTGTACTTTTGATTTTTGACCGCAGTTTTGGTACTAGTTTCTACCTTTCTGATATCGTTCTTCAGGGACAGATCCTTCCTAATGAGGGGGGTAGCCCGATCCTGTTCCAGCACTTATTCTGGTTCCTCGGTCACCCTGAGGTTTATATCATTATCCTTCCGGCATTCGGTATCACGTCAGAGGTGATCTCAACAAACACACGTAAGCCGATTTTCGGATACCACGCGATGGTTTATTCTCTGATCGGTATCGTGATCTTATCGATGATCGTATGGGGACACCACATGTTCGTAACGGGGATGAACCCGTTCCTTGGCGGTGTGTTCATGATCACTACCCTTATCATTGCGGTTCCTTCTGCGGTGAAGGTGTTCAACTACCTGGCCACGCTATGGCGCGGTAATATCCGGTTCACCCCGGCCATGTTGTTTGCGATCGGTCTGGTATCGTTCTTCATCTCCGGCGGATTGACCGGTATCTTCCTTGGTAACGCAAGTTTAGACATTAACCTGCATGATACTTACTTCATCGTTGCCCACTTCCACCTGGTAATGGGTTCGGCGGCGATCTGTGGTATGCTTGCCGGTGTATATCACTGGTTCCCTAAGATGTTTGGCCGTATGATGGACGATAAGCTTGGTTACCTGCACTTCTGGCTGACCTTTATCGGAGCATACCTGGTATTCTTCCCGATGCACTTCATGGGGCTGGATGGTGTGCCGCGTCGTTACTATGCGTTCACTGAGTTTGAATTCATGCAGGAGTGGTTAACCGTGAACGAGTTCATCACCTGGGCGGCGATCATTGCGGCTTTAGGGCAGGTGGCGTTCCTTTGGAACTTCTTCAACTCGATCTTTAACGGTAAGCCTGCCACTCAAAATCCGTGGAAATCCAATACCATGGAATGGACCACTCCGGTTGAAAGATTACATGGAAACTGGCCTGGCGAAATTCCAAGCGTTTATCGCTGGCCATATGACTACAGTAAACCGGGGCACCATGACGACTATATCTCTCAGATCGTGCCATTCTCTGAGACGATGAGCTCAAACCTTCCTCACGACTTTGAAGGAAATCCTGAAGCTGAACGTATTCAGCGCGACTGGGAGCTTCAAAATGCTAAAAGCAAGGCTGAGGAAAACGTTTAAATAAAATTGACTTATTGAAGAAAGGGTATCTGTCTGAGTTTAAGCTTACAGATGCCCTTTTTTTGTATCACGATAAAGCCGGCCGTTTATAAGCAATATGTTTTTAGACAGCCGGTATTCTTAAAGTTGTCGCTATATTTGCGGTGTTTTTAACAGTGGTTCAGGTCGTTGTTTATGGGCGTTCTTGCCGGTTTTGCCGACGAAGCTCATCCGGCATGCGACGGGCGGCGGGCCATCAGAACGTTTAGGATAGGGGAAGTGGGTAGTTTTATATCAGATTTTAAGAAATTAATTAAGCTAAGACTTACGTTTTTAGTGGTGTTCTCGGCGTCGATCTCGTTCTTGATCGGTAGTAAAGAGCAGGGGGATATTAACTGGGTAAACTGGTTAATATTAACGTTGGGAGGGTTCCTCGTCACCGGCGCCGCGAACGGATTCAATGAGATCATTGAGAAGGATCTGGACCGTTTAATGAAGCGTACCTGCGACCGCCCGATACCGGCGGGCAGAATGACTACCGGCCAGGCACTGGTCCTAAGTGTCTTTATGGGCATTGCCGGTACTATTATTTTGGGTAAGCTGAATTTACTGACCGGAATATTGTCGGCTTTTTCGATCTTTCTCTATGCTTTTTTTTATACGCCGATGAAGCGGAAATCGCCGATCGCCGTATTCATTGGGGCGTTTCCGGGAGCGTTGCCTCCGCTTATCGGGTATTTTGCCGCATTTGAGCAGCCTGTGATCTCTGAGATTCCCTTCATCCTGTTTTTGATACAGTTTGTATGGCAGTTCCCTCACTTCTGGGCGATCGCCTGGGTTCTGGATGATGACTACAAGAAAGCGGGTTTTCGGTTGCTGCCTACTACCAGGCGCGATAAAACCAGCGCAGCGGTGAACCTGTTCTCTACGGTCGTGCTTATCCCGGTGAGTTTGATGCCTGCGTTCTATCATTTTGGTGGTTATGTGATCGCCGGCGTCTCGCTGGTATGCGGACTGATCTTTGCATGGTTTGCATTCAGGTTATACCGTACCCTGGAGATTTCCGATGCAAAGAAAGTGATGTACGGTTCATTTTTGTATCTTCCTGTTGTGCAGTTAACCTTATTGTTTGATTTTATTGTTATGTAATAGTATGTTAAGTAACTCCATGAAACAACCTTTCTTAATTGAAGAGGAAAAAACCAATCTGAGGGCTAAAAAGTTTCTCATGTGGCTTTTTCTGATCTCCTCATTTATGCTCTTTGCCGCATTGACGAGTGCGTTCATCGTGTATACCGGCGGTGATCCTAACCGGGGCATCAAGACCTATCTTCCGAACGCTTTTATTTTCAGTACTGCAGCCATTTTCCTGAGCAGCATTACCATGCATCTTGCTTTTTTATCCGGAAAGAAAATGCAGCTGGACAGGCAAAAGCTTTATCTGGTCATCACTATTTTGCTGGGTATTGTTTTCTTTGTTCTGCAGGTGATGTCGTGGCAGGCCCTTATAAAACAGGGGATTTATTTTGTAAACTTTAATGCTTCTCAATCCTTTATTTATGTGTTTACCGGGGCGCACCTGGTTCACATTCTGGGAGGGCTGATCATGCTGGCAGGAGCATTACTTGGCGGCATCCGCCAGATCCCGCAGGTTCGGAATGTGTTCCGCCTGGAAATCACTTCCATTTTTTGGCATTTTGTGGATATACTATGGATATATCTCTATGTTTTCTTACTTTTGAACCAATAATAAAATTAACTTACGAGAAGTTTAAATGGCTACCACTGTATCACAACTTGATGAACTAAAAGACGACGCATGGAGCGGGGGGAAATCTCCTTTTGCCGTTGAATACGGCAAAATAATGATGTGGTTCTTCTTAGTGTCTGACGCATTTACATTTTCAGCATTTCTTATCTATTACGGAGCAACGCGCTTCAGCAATATTTCATGGCCTGATCCGGATATCGTATTCCAGTCTATCCCGGGCGTTGCCGATTCAGGGTATCCGCTGGTTTTCGTAGGTATCATGACCTTCATCCTCATTATGAGTTCGGTAACGATGGTACTGGCTGTTGAAGCCGGACACCGCCGGGCTAAGAAAGAAGTGGTATGGTGGATGGTCGCTACTATTATCGGTGGCCTTATGTTCCTCGGATGTCAGGCGCTGGAGTGGTCGCACTTACATCACCAGGGCTACTGGTGGGGAAGCTTCCCGGCCGAACTTTATCAAGGCGCCGATCAGCGCGGAGCATTACAGTTTGCTAACTTGTTCTTTACGATCACGGGATTCCATGGCTTCCACGTTTTCACGGGGATCATAATCAATATCATCATCCTGTTCATGACACTGGGTAATGTCTTTGAAAAGCGTAAAAATTACCTGATGATCGAGAAGGTAGGCCTTTACTGGCACTTTGTAGATCTTGTTTGGGTATTCGTATTTACATTCTTCTATTTAGTTTAACTTATTAAAGTCTATACATGGCTGCTGAACACCATACACACGAACATGCACATGCTGAAGAGCACGTTTCAATGACCAAAGGCAAGATCTGGGAGGTTTTCTTTATCATGCTTGGAGTTACCGCCTTAGAATTTTTCGTGGCGTTATACATGCTTCCAAAAGGGTTGCTTAATCAGGGCGTCGGAAACTTTATCTATATCATCCTGACTCTGGTCAAGGCGTTCTACATAGTTGCATATTTCATGCACCTGAAATTTGAGAGATTTGCGATGAAGACCAGTATTGTTGTTTCGCTGATCTTTATCGTGTATTTTATTATCCTGCTATTAACAGAAGGAGCTTATCAGCACGTTCATATGAACTAATGAAGCGATCTTCTTTAACCAAGGTATTAATCCTGGCAACCCTGTTAGCGGTGCCGGGATTTTTATATTATTTACTTCAGGAAAAGGGTAAGAACCGATATAAGACCCTCGCCATTTACGGCGATAAAAAGGTTGCCTCTACCTTCCATACCCGCCGGGGGAGAAAGATACCCGACACCCTCTATCATACCATCCGGGACTTCAAACTGGTAAACCAGCTCGGTGATACGGTTCGCTTTCCGTCCGATTCAAGCAAGGTTACGATCGTTAACTTTTTCTATACCTCATGCCCGTCGTTCTGTGCAAAGATGAATACGGAGATGAAGCGTTTGCACGAAAGGTTTGATAGGAACCGGCTGCTGCATTTTGTTTCCATAACGGTGGATCCGGAACGGGATAACCCGGAGGTGCTTGGCCGGTATGCCAGATCGTTTGACGCTAAAGGCGGCGAATGGGATATGTTAACGGGCGACACGGATCTGATCTATGACCTTGCCCGTAAGGATTTTCTGGTGGATGCCCTGCACGACACCACGAAGACTGATGGATTTATTCATAGTCCGATGCTTATACTGGTTGATTCGCATAAACGGATCAGGGGATTTTATGATACCGGGCGGAAAGAGAGTATTGACCGGCTTACCGACGAGATCAAAGTACTGATAACCGAAGAGCTCAGGGCCGTAAAGAATCGATAACTTATGAAAACGAATGATAAACTGGTGTTCCGGCTGGTAGCCGGGGTTTCAATACTTGTATTTGCTATCATCCTGATCCTGCAAAGCAGATTGATCAGTATCTTTCCGGATAAGAGTGCGATCCCTACCTGGGTATTCTTCCTTCCCAAACTTAACGCTATGGTCAATGGCACCTGCTCGGTGCTTTTGCTCATCTCTCTTTATTTTATTTCCAGGAAAAGGGTGGAAATGCATAAACGGTTGAACATTACCACTTTTTTGCTTTCATCGCTGTTTCTGATCTCGTACATCATTTTTCATTCCACCGGAATTAAGACCACTTATGGTGGCGAAGGCCCGGTCAGGATATTTTACTACTTCATTTTGATCACGCACATCATACTCGCGGCCCTCGTTTTGCCGTTAGTATTATTAAGCTTTCATCACGGTCTGCAGATGCAGGTTGAGCGGCACAGGAAGCTGGTCAGGTGGAGTTATCCGATCTGGCTGTATGTTACTATCAGCGGGGTGATCGTTTACATAATGATCTCGCCTTATTATAGTTTTTAACGGTATATTTGCACTATGAAAAAGCTTGTAACGGTGCTTCTGATCGTGTTTTCTCTGACGTTCTCTGCAACTGTCGCTTCCGCCCAGTGCGCGATGTGCAGCGCTACCGCCGAGCACTCCGTTCAACATGGAAACACTCAGGGAAAGAGCTTGAACAAGGGAATTCTTTTTCTTCTTGCAACGCCATATTTGTTAGTAGCCATAGTTGGTTTTGTCTGGTACAAAAAATACCGGCGTAAGAATGTGGTTCTGAATATGAAGGATGAGAAGATCAGTCTTAATTAATAGTGTGCCCCGGTTTACCGGGGCACTTTCATATAATACATTATGTCCAGACCGTCTCAAATTAGTGCAGTAGTCAGTGCAAAGTGTCCGCGTTGCCGCAGAGGTAATATCTTTCGCGGGCCTATGTATGGTTTAAAACTTCAGAAGACAAATGATATCTGCCCGCATTGCGGGTTTCGTTTCGAGGTGGAGCCGGGATATTTTTACGCCGCCATGTATGTCAGCTATGCCCTTAACGTACTGCAGATGCTTCTGGTCGGCATTGTGGCTTTTGCACTTCTTGGCGACGGCAGGTCGCCATGGCTTTATATAGCTATCATTGTTGGCGCGATCTTTCTTTTCGCTCCGTTCAACTACCGGTATTCACGCGTGATCTTATTACATTGGTTAACTCCGCGTGTGAAGTATGACCCTTATTACGACAAGGAATGATCCGGCCGTCCACTTTCACCTTTCTGGAAATGGTCGCCGCAAATAATAACCGTGAGTGGTTCAATGAAAACAGGCGGCTGCACGATGATGCCCGCCAGAATGTTCTGGACTTCAGTCAGGCGGTGATCGACGATCTGAAGAAGGTCGATCCGTTGATACCGAAGGATCTGGAGGCAAAGAACTGCGTTATGCGGATCTATAGGGATATCCGGTTCAGCAAGAACAAGACGCCTTATAAAACTAATTTCGGGGTGGGAATTTCTCCGGCCGGAAGGAAGTTTGATGGTCCGGGATATTACATCCACCTTGAACCGGGCGGCTCATTCATTGGCGGTGGCTGCTGGATGCCGGAGGCGGAAGTTCTCAGGGCGATCCGCCAGGAGATCGATTATAATGCGTCCGACTTCCATGCGATCATTGACAACGCGCTGTTCACAGAGTATTTTCCGGCTTTGGATGCGGAAGACAAGTTAAAGACGGCCCCTAAAGGCTACCCGGCGGATCATCCGGACATCGAATATCTGAAACTGAAGAGTTTTACTGTGATGCATAAACTGGACGAAGCGGCTATGTCAGGTCTGGGGGGAGTTGCGGATATCGCTGAAGGATTTGCCCGTCTTTACCCTTTCATTCAATTTTTACGAAATGCGTTAGCATAATTTTTTATCATTGCAGCATGAAGAGACTATCACTTATCGCAATTATCACCGTGTTCCTTGGTTCGTTAAGTTCATGTATCGTTCTGTCTACCAAGAAATACAATGCACTTTTATCTCAGCGGGATTCACTATCTGCCGGATGGGATCATTCAAAGATCAGGATCGAAAGCCTGGAAGAGGAACTGGCCGGCTTAAAGGCGGATACCGCCCGGATCAGCAGTCGCGTTCGCGAGCTTGAGGCTAAGGTTCAGGGTCTGGATGCCAATTATGCATCCCTTCGTGCCAACAGCTCTTCGGAGATCAATAAGCTGTCGGAAAATTTGAAAAAGCGTGAGGCTCGTTTACGTGAAGTGGAAGAGATTTTGCGAAAGCGTGATGAAGCAACCAACGCGTTGAAAGATAAATTGCAGAAGGCGTTGCTGGGCTTTGAGAAAAGCGGATTGTCGGTCGATATCCGCAATGGCAAAGTCTATGTTTCACTTACCGACAAACTGCTGTTCAGTTCGGGAAGTATCGTTATCGATGAAAAAGGTAAGCTGGCTCTGCAGGAGCTTGCCAAAGTATTGAAGACCCAACCCGAGATCAATATTTCTGTAGAAGGCCATACTGATAACCAGCGGGTGGTCAATTTGGGGCAGATCAAAGACAACTGGGATCTGAGCGTATTGCGGGCGACATCGGTAGTTCGATATCTGACGGACAGCGAAGGTATTGATAACAACCGCATCACGGCAACCGGGAAAGGCGAGTTTCAGCCCATCGACAACGCGGCAACTCCAGAGGCAAGAAGCAGAAACAGAAGAATTGAGATCGTGCTCTCGCCGAAACTGGATGAGTTATATAACCTGATAAAATAGGAAGTAATAAAGTAAGAAAGCCGCAAAAGCGGCTTTCTTGTTTCAGAACGGGCTGTCCAGTTCTTTGAATAAGGGAAGAACCTTGTCTTTTTCGGAGAGAATGATCTCGTGGTGTTCAAGTCCCCAGTTTATATTCAGGTCCGGATCATCCCAGCGGACACCTACCTCCGAGGCTTTATCATAGAAGCCGGTTACTTTGTATAAAAAAATCGTGTTGTCTTCCAGTGTTTCAAATCCATGGAGGAAACCCGGAGGTACCCAGAACATCTTTCGGTTGTCGGCGGATAGTTCCACGGAGTAGTGCTGACCGTATGTAGCAGAGTTCCGGCGTATATCCACGGCTACATCCAGCACGCGGCCGCTGATCACCCGTACCAGCTTACCCTGGGCAAACGGTGCCGCCTGGGCATGCAGTCCGCGTAAAGTTCCGCGATGGGAAAAAGATTGATTGTCCTGAACAAATTCGAGGTCAATGCCGGCTTCCAGAAACAGGTTTTTATTATAGCTCTCATAAAAATAGCCCCGCGGGTCGGTCCATACTGCCGGTTCGATAACGATCAGCCCGTCTATCGGCGTTTGAATAAACTTCATTGTTAGTCGACGTATTCCATGATGGTTCGAAACGTGACGAACCGGTTCTCAAATTCTGCTGGATACGCCGCCTGAAGGGCCGGTGAGAATTCATTTCGGTACTCATTATAGCTTTCGAGTGAATCGGCAATATACTGAGAGCAGAAAGTTATTCCTTCATTGGGTGATTCCAAGACCCTTAGCAGCCTGTTTGAAACGAATTTTCCGGTTGCCATCACCTCCGGTATGTGGATGGTGCGCATCCAGTTCAGCCATTCTTTTTCAATTCCCTCGTCAATAATGATCGTAACATTATATAAAATCATAGGGCAAAGATACAGGTTTTGAATGCTTACCCAACCTTGTCGCCGCGCAGGTTCCTGAACCGTTTGCGTGCTTCGATCACGTACAAACTTCCGGGGTGATCGTTAATGATCCTTTGATAGAGTTGTTTCGCCTTTTCAGGTTGCTGCAGCTTGCGCTCGAAGATATCGGCCAGCGTAAAGATGGCATCGTCGGCCCAGAGATCGAACGAATGATCGTCGATTATTTTCTGGAGGCTGACCGCCGCAGATTCGTAATCGGCCTGTTGTATGAAGAGCCGGGCGCGGCTCATCAGGATATCGTCCGTAAGCGAATGGCCGGGATATGTGGCGTCGATGCTGTCAAGTAACTTAAGGGCCTCATGGGTTTTATTGATAGATATGAGCATATCCGCCTTTGCGTACATTTTTAAAGCGGCCGAGTCGGTTTCATTCCAGAGGTTGTCAGCGATCAGCAGGCTGAGGTTCAGTGCATCGTTCGCGATAAGCTGCGAGGTAGAGCTTTTTAAAACGTCCAGTTGTGCTTTAGCCCATGTAAAGTCGCCCCGATAATAGGATAGCTTGCCGTTGCGGAATTTGGCCTCCTGACCGACCGGTTCGTTGGCGAACTGCTTTTCCACCTGTCCGTAGATCAGGTTGGCTTCCCATACTTCGCCGGTAAGGATATAGATATCGCCTAATTCAAGTTTTATCTGTGCGATGACCTGCGGCGCTAACCCGGAGATGGTCAGGAGTTCTTCCAGCAGGCCTTCGGCCTCTTTAAGCTTATTGAGGTGAAATGCCTGCAGGCTGGCGAGTTTTCTGATGGCAAAAGCCGTCCGCGAATTTTTGCCAAACTCCCCGAGCAGGGTTTTGTATTCGTTCTCGAGGATCACCAGCTCTTTGGTATCTAATTTACCAGAGATCAGGAGCTGGCTTTTCGCGTTAATGAGGTCAATTCTGGCGGGTATATAAAACCGGTTGTCCTCACCCTTTGATATCAGGTAGTTCAGGGCGTCAACAGCGGTTTCGAAGGCTTCATTGTTAAGGAGCACTACCGAAAAATCGTATACCCGGTCGCCTTCCTCTTTTAGCCTTTTGTCGAGCGCGATGATCTGGCGGAGGGCCATGTCAAAATCTTTCTGCTGGATGAACGACCACGTGAGTATTTCTGTCAGGCCGATATTCTGCGGGTCTTTCTGCAGGCGGCGCAAAACAGCGGCCTTCAGCAGGTCGTAATCGGCGTTCTCTTCAAAAACATTGCCTATCACTGATTGCGCCTGAAGGAGAACTTCTGGATTTTTGCTCAGTACGTTCAGGTATTCATGGACGAGCATCGCTTTATCTTTTCGGAAGCGGTATAACCCCAGCAGGTCAAAGGCGAAGGCATCGTCGTTATTCAGGACTTTGCGGCCGGCCAGGAACGTTTTAATGGCAAGATCATAAGCTTCGGCCCGGTACAGGTTGGTTGCCAGGTCGCGGATCGCAAATTCGTTTGGAGAGAGGTTTCTGATCAGGTTCTCAAACCATTCTTTCGCCTTCTCGTTGCGACCGCTTTCCTGATATAACCTGCCGATATCAACGGCATAGACGTAGTTGTCCGGGTCATTTTTCAGTTGCTTTTGTACGAGCTTTTCGGCTTCGTCATAGGCTTTGATCTTTAGCAGCGTGTTGTAGTACTGGTCGTATAAACTGATGTTATTCTTCTGTCCGAAGAGCTTTTTGTAGATGACTGCCGCCTTTTCATATTCGCCGTTCTGGTAATACTGGAATGCCAGCGCCTCTTCAGAAGAGCGCACCTGGGCAACGGCGACCGAACATCCTAAAAAGAAAAAGAGATAGACGAGTAGTTTTCGCATACACTATGGGGCTCTCAATTAAAGGTAACGAATAATGTGTGATTTTCATGTCCGCCGCTTAAACAGCTGTCCGATCTGATATTCTGTATTGTAATTGTTACTGCGGAGTATTGCCTTATTCATTAATTTGAACCGTTTAAGTAGTTACCGGTAATGGCGTATATTCGCTGTTACTAAAAGTGTAATTTTATCATAGCAAGTTTTGGTGGGGGCTTTCATGCAGGTCAAAAGAGGTGTTTTAAAACTGATTGTTTTAAGTGTTGTATTGCTGTTTTTTTCGTGTACGGGTGAAAAAGGAGTGCGGTTGATTCCCGTAGAGGATTTTTTCAAAAACCCGGAAAAGACTGCATTTCTTCTATCTCCGGATGGGCAGTATATATCGTATCTGCAACCTTATATGAACAGGCTGAATATTTTCGTTCAGACGGTTGACGGCAGGGATGTGAAGCGCATCACGTCTGAGACCGGCCGGAGCATTTCATATTATTTCTGGGCGAATAACAACCAGTTACTTTACGTAAAGGAAAAGAACGGGGGAACGACGCCGCGGTTATATGTGGTAGACAAGGAAGGAAAGCAACGCCGGGATCTGATCCCGTATCAGGATGTGAAGTTCGATCTTATAAGAACCGAGCCTTTACACAATAATGAACTTTTGATTGCCCTGAACAAGCGGGATGTTGCCGCTTTTGATGCCTACCGGTTGAACGTTGAAACGGGAAAGCTGACGCTTGTGTCACAAAATCCGGGGAACATTATTTCGTGGCATGCGGATCCGCAGGGAAAAATACGACTGGCAGTAGCCGGCGATGGTGTAAACGAATCCATTCTGTACCGCGAGAGCGAAAATGAAGAATTTAAAGTGGTTGTCACGAACAACTTCAAATCAACGCTTTCGCCGATAGGGTTTGGTAAAGATCAGACCTGCATATACGCGGTATCTAACAACAACCGCGATAAGTCTGCCCTGGTCGAATTCGACTGCAAAACGGGAAAAGAGCATAAGGTCATATACAGTCACCCTCAGGTAGATGTTTCCAGTGCGGCATATTCCACCACCAAAGAAAAGCTTGTATATGTGGAGTATGAGACGTGGAAGCGGGAGCGCCATTTTCTGGATGATGAAATGAGAAAGATCTTCCGGTTCCTGGAAAGGGAATTGCCGCGCAGTGAGATCCGGATCTCGTCAACCGACAGTGCAGAGAATAAATTCATTATCAGAACTTTTACCGATCGTACTCCGGGTGCCTATTACCTGTATACGCATCCGGATCAGAAGCTGGTGAAGCTAAGCAGCGTTAACCCGTCATTGCAGGAGGAGAATATGGCTGAAATGAAGCCCATCGCTTATAAGACCCGCGATAATTTAACGATCAATGGTTACCTGACCCTGCCCAAAGGCGCCGAAGCTAAAAACCTTCCGGTTGTCGTGTTGCCGCACGGCGGCCCTTCTGCCAGGAACAGCTGGGGCTTCAACGCTGAAGTACAGTTTT
Organism: Sphingobacteriaceae bacterium; assembly: GCA_036405495.1. Taxonomy (GTDB): domain Bacteria; phylum Bacteroidota; class Bacteroidia; order Sphingobacteriales; family Sphingobacteriaceae; genus DASWTL01. Next base: position 19,980 of record DASWXL010000018.1, read on the forward strand.
TAGCCAACCGTGGTTATGCAGTATTTCAAATGAATTACCGTGGCTCGAAGGGGTATGGCAAGAACTTCTGGACGGCGGGGTTCAAGCAGTGGGGGGGAAAGATACAGAACGACATTACGGACGGTGTAAAATGGCTTATCAGGGAAGGAATTGCGGACTCTGCCCGCATCGGGATCTATGGTTCGGGCTTTGGCGGCTATTCAGCCCTGCATGGCCTGTGCTTTAACGCTGACCTGTATGCCTGCGGGGCTTCTTATGCGGGCATGGTCAACTTATTTAC
>DASWXL010000019.1:0-7502 GCA_036405495.1 Sphingobacteriaceae bacterium
CAAGAGCCGTAACGGAAAAACTGTAAAAGACCGGATCGAAGCGGCAGGATACAAACTGGCAGGATTGCAGTCGTATTCCTATGGCGAAAACATTGCCGCGGGTCAGCGATCGATCGACCAGGTAATGAGCAGCTGGATAAAAAGTCCGGGGCACTGCAAGAACCTGATGAATCCAAACTTCACAGAGATCGGAGTTGCCCAGGCTAATTACTACTGGGTGCAGAATTTTGGCATGCGAAAATCATTTGCCGGGAAAATGAGTGCTTCTAATTAAATCATAAAAAAGGCCGTCATTATTTATTAAGACGGCCTTTTCTACTTCAATCCTTTCAGGCGATTTATTTCAAACTCTTCAAATGCTGTTTGACATCCTGTATCTGACTGGTGATATCTCTTCGGCCCGGCGATAACTCCAGCACCTTCTCAAAATCGGTGAGCGACGACTTGAAAGCCGTTGCAGCAAGATCTTTGTCAAAGTAGACCGACGTTTTCTGGCCCCGCAAAGTGCCGTAATCTTTATAGGCCAACCCGCGATTCTGGTATAGCTTAACATCTTCTGCGGCAAGTTCTATTGCTTTGGTAAAATCACGTATGGAAGCCAGAAGATATTTCTCACGATCCGGCATCGACAGGTTTATCGTCTCCATTGCGATGATATTTCGGGCTTTTCCACGGTAGTAGTAAGCACTTGTTTCTTCGGGCTTCAGATTGATCAGCTTATCAAAGGTTGAAACCGATTTCGCATAATTCCCAGCATGGTAATATGAATAACCGAGCATGTACAGGTTATTGATATTGCCCTTATCTGAAACCAGCGCTTTCTCTAAATGTACGATAGCTTGTTTGAAATTCCCGTCCATAATGGCTTTCTGAGCCATTTGTTGATTATTATTTTGAGCATAAGAACTGCCACCAAGCAATAAGGAAAAACCAATAATTTTAATTACTTTCATTTAATATGCTAAGTATGGATTATAACGGCAACCCGAAAACTTTATTTCTAAACCCGTTATTTTAATGAACCCTTTTTTAAAACAAACACAAAAGAAACTCAAACATATAATTCTCACAACGTAAAAAAGAGAAAATAGGTTTTTATTTGCAACAAAAGTGTAAAACTGCCTTTTTTACAGTTTATTAATTTAATGAGGGCCGTTTTTTGATAGTTTCCGCATTTACCTACATTGGCATATTGCTTGTGCTTACCAAAGATCAGCATCAGAAAGTTAAAACGAATTAAAAAATTCTGACATATTGACCGTTTAAAAGTTATAGATGAGTTACGATCCATTTGATTTCAGACAAGCCCTCCCGATAATAAATGAAGATACCGAGTTCTTCCCGTTACTGACACAGCAGGATGAGGAAGAGATGAACAATGAGCAAACGCCCGAAGCGCTGTCCATTTTACCTCTGAGAAATACCGTTTTGTTTCCCGGCGTGGTGATCCCGATCACAGTTGGCAGAGACAAGTCTATTAAATTAATTAAAGACGCTTACAAAGGGGATAAGACCATTGGTGTTGTATCGCAACGCGATGTGGCAATTGAGGATCCCACATTTGATCAGCTTAACGATGTCGGGACAATTGCCGTTATTGTTAAGATGCTTCAGATGCCCGATGGGAATACTACGGTGATCATTCAGGGCAAACAGCGGTTTCGTCTGGGTGAAGAAGTTCAGAGCGAGCCTTATATCAAGGCTACCATAGAAAAATTTGAGGAGATCAGACCAAAAGCCGATAAAGAATTCAAGGCGATCATGGCCTCTATCAAAGAGATGTCCATGCAGATCATCAATCTTTCGCCGAATATTCCGAGCGAAGCCGGCATAGCGATAAAGAACATAGAAAGCCCGTCGTTCCTCATTAATTTCATATCCTCGAATATGAATGCTGATGTGCCCATTAAGCAGCGGCTACTGGAAGTGGTCAATTTAAAGGAACGGGCAAAGCTTGTACTCGAGCAATTAACGTCGGAGTTACAAATGCTTGAACTCCGCAACCAGATACAATCGAAGGTAAGGACCGACCTGGACAAGCAGCAACGTGAGTACTTTCTGAATCAGCAGCTGAAAACCATACAGGAAGAACTGGGCGGAAACACGCCGGATCTTGAACTGGAGAGCCTTCGCGATCGGGCTGCAACAAAAAAATGGAGTAAAGAGGTTCAGGATCAGTTTGTGAAGGAACTTGACAAACTGGCCCGGATGAATCCGGCAGCCGCCGACTATTCAGTTCAGGTCAATTACCTCGAACTGCTGCTTGAGCTGCCGTGGAATGATTTCACCAAAGACAATTTTGACCTGAAAAGGGCTCAGCGTATCCTGGATAAGGATCATTACGGACTCGAAAAGGTCAAGAAACGCATTGTGGAATACCTGGCGGTCCTGAAGCTTAAGCGCGACATGAAAGCGCCTATACTCTGCCTTGTTGGCCCTCCGGGAGTTGGTAAAACATCGTTAGGTAAATCGATTGCAAAAGCTTTGGGACGAAAATATGTCAGAATGGCTCTGGGTGGTATTCGCGATGAAGCAGAGATCAGGGGTCACAGAAAAACATATATCGGTGCGATGCCCGGACGAATCATCCAATCGCTAAAAAAGGCTGGAGCGTCAAACCCCGTGTTCGTTCTTGATGAAATAGATAAGGTGGGCAATGATTTCCGGGGCGACCCGTCATCCGCCCTGCTTGAGGTACTGGACCCGGAGCAGAATAATGCTTTCTATGATCATTACGTTGAGATGGATTACGACCTTTCGAATGTAATGTTCATCGCAACGGCAAACTCATTAAGCACGATTCAGCCTGCGTTGCTCGACCGGATGGAGATCATCGAGGTAAACGGCTACACGATCGAAGAAAAGATCGAGATCGCCAAACAACACCTGCTGCCGAAACAACGCGAACAGCATGGGATCAAGGCGAAAGATATTTCCCTTAAGTCATCAGTTATAGAAAAGGTAATTGAGGATTACACCCGCGAATCCGGAGTTAGGAGTTTGGAAAAGAAAATAGGCTCTCTGGTCAGAGGAGTGGCAACCAAAATTGCCATGGAAGAAGAATATACTCCGGCGTTAAATAAGGTCGACGTTGAAAAAATCCTGGGGGCTCCCATATTTGATAAAGATCTTTATGAAGGAAATGAAGTAGCCGGAGTTGTTACCGGGCTGGCATGGACCCAGGTAGGTGGCGACATCCTGTTTATTGAAGCCAGCTTAAGTCCGGGTAAAGGACGCCTTTCAATGACCGGAAATCTTGGCGATGTAATGAAAGAATCGGCTTCAATAGCCATGGCTTATTTACGCGCCAATTCCAAAAAGTTCGATATCGATTATCGCTTATTTGATCAGTGGGATGTCCATATCCATGTTCCGGCAGGTGCAACCCCTAAAGACGGCCCTTCAGCAGGTATTACGATGCTTACCGCGTTGACTTCAGCATTTACGCAGCGTAAGGTGAAAGAAAATCTGGCCATGACAGGCGAGATCACCCTTCGGGGAAAAGTACTGGCCGTGGGCGGCATCAAAGAAAAGATCCTTGCGGCTAAACGCGCAAACATCAGGGAGATTATTCTTTCAAAATCCAATATTAAAGATGTAATGGAGATCAAAGAAGACTATATTAAGGACCTGAAGTTCCACTATGTATCTGAAATGAAAGAAGTGATCGATATCGCGCTGACAAACTTTAAAGTTAATGACCCGGTTGACCTTACCGTCAAAGAAGTTCCGCAGTTGGTGACTGAAAAATAATATGTTCGTGGAAAAAACTCCGGTTAAATAGCCGGAGTTTTTTATTTTGCTGCCATTAATGAAAAAACTTTTTCTTGTGGTGCTTCTTGCCGTCATTGCTGGCTCAGGTTATTCTCAGGACACAACGTATAAGAACGAGTTCGGGTTTCAAAGCGACAATGACGCTTACCTCGCCGTCGGCCAGGATCGTTACTATACCAACGGCCTCTTTATAACATTCAGGCGGGCAACCGATCAGTCCAGGATTAAAGCGCCTGTCAATAAAAAGATATGGGAGGCCGAGATCGGACAGAAAATATACAACCCGGTTACCGGCAGGATCTCCAGCATCAATTCTGTTGACCGGCCTTTTGCTGGTTATTTATATGTCGGCGGAAGCCTGCACTGGCTTTATCAGTCCGAGAGCTCCCTCAAAATCACCCTGCAGCTTGGAACACTAGGTCCCTCTGCATTGGGCGAGGAAGTCCAGTCGCTTCTGCATGACATTGTTGGCTTTTATGAAATACGCGGATGGGAATTTCAGTTGAAGGATGAAATGGCCATTAATACATCTGCAGTTTATGATCATCTTCTTGGTCGCAGCAATTCCGGAACAACCGACCTGACCGGCACATCCTATATAAATATTGGGAACACCTTTTCGGGCGCAGGCTTAGGCCTGTTGTTCAGGGCCGGATCCCTTAATAAAATGTACCAGTCGGTAAGTACAAACAGCCGGATCGCCCATAATCCGAAAGACGATGAAAACAAAAAGGAGCTCTTCTTTTTCCTGAAACCTCAGTTGCACTTTATTGCATATAACGCCACCGTTCAGGGGGGACTGTTCCTGCAGGATAAAGGACCGGTAACGTTCGGCATAAAACCCCTGGTATTTTCTCAGGAAGCAGGAATAAATTACGCCAATAACCGCTGGACGCTTAATTTCTCGGCAGCATTTCTAACGCGTGAAATAAAAAGCATAGCGAGAGCGCACCAGTATGCCACCGCTAAGATCTACTATCGGTTCAACTAAAGATAGTCCTTGCGACGGTGGATCTTCTTTTCAGCCATCAGGCGCTTTTCTTTCAGCCTCTGTTCGACGGCTGCCTTTTTGGGCCTGGTAGCTTTTCTGGGCTTTTCCTGATGCAACGCTCTTTTTAGGATAAGGTATAATTTACTCAATGCCTTTTCGCGGTTCAGGAGCTGGCTTCTTTCCTCCTCACTCACAACGCGGATCACCCGATCCCCGATCAGCCGGTGTGAGAGACGGCTAAGCAGCAGCTTCTTTTCGTCATCGCTAAATAGCAAAGACGCTCTGATATCAAACTTAAGCTCTGCTTTCGAGGCCACTTTATTTACATTCTGGCCGCCCTTTCCGCCGCTTCTCGATGCCTTAAACCCGACCTCCCCTGCAAGGCTTTCTGTCGAAAAGTTATGTTCCAATTTGTCCATCAGTTCCTCTTTAAGCATGTAAGTTTGCACATTTACAGATTTGCACATTGCCAAATTAGCAAATTAATCGCCCGTCTCGTACCTTTGCCACCCGTATGAGCAAGAATATTGTGGTAGCTATCGACGGCTACTCCTCGTGTGGAAAGAGCACCTTAGCAAAAGCACTCGCCAAGAAACTTCATTTCGTTTACATTGACAGCGGAGCAATGTACAGAGCGGTAACCTTATACCTGCTCAGACACAATATTGACGTAAACGATGCTTCAAAAGTTGAGCATGCCCTTTCAGACATCCATTTGAACTTCCATTCCAGAGATTACCAGACACATATTCTGCTGAATGACGAGGAGGTGTCTGAAGAGATCCGCGAAATGGCTGTCAGCGAAAGTGTAAGTGCAGTAAGCGCCATTAAAGCTGTTCGTAAAGAAATGGTGAAACAACAGCAGCGGATGGGCCGGTCTAAGAACATCGTTATGGATGGCAGGGACATCGGCACTGCGGTATTTCCGGATGCCCAGGTGAAGATCTTCATGACAGCCGATCCCAAGATCAGAGCGGAAAGGCGATACAAAGAGCTGATCGCCAACGGCGTGAAAGTAACCCTCGAAGAAGTTTTTGAGAACCTCGCCCATCGCGACTATGCTGATACTACGCGGAAAGAGAGCCCGCTGATCCGGGCAAAGGATGCGATAGTACTCGACAACACCGAAATGGACCAGGAAGAACAGCTCGGTTTTGCCCTGGAGCAGGTGATCCTTCATTTACCGCCTTCATACAGCCACTAAAGAGCACCTGCCAAACTTTCTCTGCAAAAACGAGTTATCAAGCAGATCGTAATCAAGCCGGCAAATTGGAGCGCTTATTGCTGATCATAACCGCAGAAGCTTTTGGCATATGAAGATCACTATCCTTACGTTGGGCACCCGCGGCGATGTACAGCCCTATGCCGTCTTAGGCCAGGCGCTGGCACAACGGGGACATCAGATAACGTTATCGACCGCAAAAAACTTTAAAGAACTGGTTGAAAGCTACGGAATAGCGTTTCATCCGATCGATGCCGACTACGAACAGCTCCTGAACTCTAAAGAGGGTAAGCGGATCTTTAATGGAAATCCTTTTGCACTTAAGCGGAACTTCAATAAGCTTATCTCCCCGATTATCGAAAGATCGCTTAATGAGTTTTACAACCTGGCCCAGGCGAGTGATGTCACAATATATCGTCCCAAGACGCTTGCAAATGTTTTTACAAACCAGTTAAGCAAGATTACCATTCAGGCCGCCGTTGTACCCGCTATGATAGAAACCGCGGCTTTTCCAAATCCGGCCATCAGCGGGTTCAAAATACCTGAGTTTCTGTATAAGTGGAGTTACCGGGTCAATGACCTGAAATACAGCATCCTTAAAAAGCCTATCAAGTCGTTCCATCTGCAAAACGGACTGAATGAGGAGTTCCCGATCGACAGCGCTGAAGCCTGTGTATATGGGATCAGCCCATACTTTTTGAACCGCCCTGACGACTGGCCATTAAATCACTATTTAACAGGCTTCTGGTTCTCTGAACAAAACACCGGATTACCGCCCGATGTCGAACGGTTTATTGCGGAAGGCAAGGCCCCCATTGTGGTGACGTTCGGCAGCATGCCACTCCCCCGGAAGCTGAACAAGTTAATTCTTCGGGCTGCAGAAGAGTTGAATCAGCGATTTATCATTGTTAAGGGATGGGGCGATCTTGACGTTGCGGAGCTCAGTAACAGAACCAACATCCGGGTGGTTGACCCGATGCCGTTTGAGGCACTATTTAAAAAAGCGAAAGCCGTTGTTCATCATGGCGGCATCGGAACCGTCGCGGAATGCCTGAGGTCGGGAATACCGATGTTCATCTGCCCGGCCGTTTATCCCCTCGGCGATCAGTTCTTCTGGGGCGACCTGGCGCACCGCAAAGGTGTAGCGGTGAAACCGATCCCACTTTCTAAGCTGCATTCAAACGAGTTTATCGAGAGCATTCACGAATTGCTCACAAACAAAACCTTATACCAAAAAAGTGCAGAGATGGCTTCCAGGCTTAGGGCCGAAAACGGAGTCCGGAAGGCGGCCGACCATATTGAAAGGATCATCAGCGAAAAAACGACACCCTCGATCGGACCGTCGGATAATGCCAACCCGCTGACCCAGATAGCTTCCTGAATCCTCCCCGCTGATTAGGATCTTAAATCACCCCGATTCATCATCATCATCGTCGGCCAATGGCTTCGGATCGTGCATTTGCTCATCAAAAGGCTGATCAAAATAACGCGCTTGCTTCTTATCGCCCGTTTTGA
>DASWXL010000020.1:0-28462 GCA_036405495.1 Sphingobacteriaceae bacterium
AACTTCCGATGGCCTTGCTTCCATTCGCCGGCACCGATAGCAACAAGCTTTTTAACCTTATCGGGATGTCTTGCCGCAAGGAAGTAACCGGTGTAGGCACCGTCACTGAAACCCAAAAGGGTTACACTGTCGGTTGTGACAGCTTTGATTATTGCGTTAACATCCTCGGCCTTCCGTTCATAAGAAGGGGTACTCGTACCCATTGTCGACTTACCGTGTCCCCTTGTTGATACCGAAATAACCTGATAGCGCTTAGAAAGACTATCAATAAATATCCCCATCTCATAAGACGAGCCTACTATGCCCCCGTGAAGGACGACAACTGGCTTTCCTTTTCCGTAAACCTCATAATAGATTTTTGCGTCCCCGATAGTCAAAAAACGACCCGCCTGAGGATTGTTACCATAAGGGATAGCACTTGCCGGCGTCGAACTGCTCTGCATAAAATATCTCAGACCTGTCTTACTTTGACTAAACGACCCGGATGATAGCAAGGAAAACAGCAGCAGGAAAGTGTACCTCAATTTTAAACTTTGTGATTTCATAGGGACTTTTGGTTAGTGTTTAGCAGCGGCAAGGGCCAGTTCTAATACGTCCACAAAAGTCGGCATGCACAAGGGGAGGCCCAATAATCTATCTTAAGAAATACCCTTAAACTAGTTTAAGAGGCTAGGCCTTGTGCGACAGGTCTTTTCTGATCTTGCTAAGGAATTCCGGTGTCACTCCGATGTAGGAGGCGATCTGAGTATTGGGCAAGCGATTGGCAAGGTGCGGATATTGCTCAAGGAAAGAAAGATATCGTTCTTCTGCCGTTGAGCTGATGTTCTGCAATACCCTTTTTTGAAGCGCAATGTACTTATGCTCGATGATGATGCGGAAATTGCGATCGAATTTGGGATAGGTGGTATAAAGATGAAGGAGCTCCGAATGCTTGATCTGAAGGATTGAGGAGGGCTCAATAGCTTCGATATAAACGCCCGATGGTCTCTCTGAATAAAAGCTGCTGAGGTCGGCTATCCAATCATTTTCGGCGGAGAACTGGATGTTATGTTCTTTGCCCGCTTTATCTATCGCGTACATTCTAAAACACCCCTTGACCACAAAGGTAAAGTGTCGGCAGACATCACCCTCCTGGAGGATAAATCCTCTCCGTTTAATTGTTCTCTCGGCAAATCGACCGAGCAATTCCTCCTGTTCTTTTTCTTTTAAGGGAAAGTAGTTTTTGAAGTAATTAATCAGCTGATTGTGGGAGGTGTTTTCACTCACTTTGAACGCTATAAAATTGGATTCAACAAATAAACCAATATTACGTGAGAAAGAAGAACTAGTCATTGAAAGCAGATGTTCGAACGTATTTATGCCACTGAGGTAAATAGGGTTTTGCATATCTCAGTGGTTTCTTGGCTTCACGTGCATTGTTTTAAAAAGGTTGATCCATAAACCACCGCTTGTTAAGCTTAAGCTTCTGATTAAGTGTTCTTTATGCTTCTGTTTTCTCTTATCTTTAACGTATCTTTGTACTACATCCGTTTATATTCGGCAAGCTGGTGAATAAAACGGTGAGTTGTTCTTTTGATTTGTTTATAACTCATTGATAATCATATATTTGCGTGCCATTGGGTTGGTCCGGCCATCCCGACAAACAAAGCCCGCAACTTTCGTTGCGGGCTTCGTTGTTTTAGAATCTAAGAAAAGAAGATTTAACGTGTCCTTTACGCGGAGATTAGTACAAGGTGACCATTGAAATCTTGACAAAGCACAGCATTTCTGATGTTCTATCATGAACTCAATGACTTCTTTACCGAAAAGATGAAAAGCTAAACTTTCTTAATCGCTAACCTTCCCGCAAGGTAACTCATCGGCAGATAGGCTCCTGTGAGGTCCACAATAGAGAACCACAGCGGTGACGGCAGCATGGCGATGCTGCCGATGCCTCCGGCAAGAAAAAATATGCCTATGATAAATGAGAACGTCATTTTATGACTGGCCGCTATTCGTGCGGCGGTATAGGCCCCGACAAAGGTTCCGAGTGCATGAGCTAAGAAAGGCATTAGAAAATGCCTGGCTTCGAACAGGTGCATAGAGGCTTTCAGTCCTTCCGTAGTAGTAACATCCGCTCCTTCGGGCGGCGGAATGACCGAGCCGCTGATCATGATAATGGCCATGTTAACGGCGCTGCCGAGAACCAAACCGGCTATGACAGCTAAAATGTTTTTTAGTATGGGGTTCATAATATCGCGGTGCGTGTAATTTAACTTCAGGCTGTTGCCAAATATATACGGAAACTTCGAATTTGAAAGCATTGTGAATTGGAACTGGAGTCACATAGACGTTTTGAACAATCACCTCGATGCGAGGTCAAAACGACAATTTTATATTCAATGCTTTTTCTTAATTTTATAATACCTTGAAAATAAAGCAGATTATTAAAACGAATTTAGCATGAGCAACGAATTAAGAAATAAATTGAGAGGGGCACTCGTGGTGCCGGTTGGGCTAATGATTATTTTGATCCCGTTTTCAATGCTGATCGGTTGGAACCTGATAACGGCGCTCCTGTTTTGGTTCGTGTTCACTCCTGCACTGGCCATTTATTTACCAGGATTAGTCTCAAGTAATAAAGATCATTTGGTCGAGTCGGTGGCCGGCCTGATGATCTTCTATGGATTTATAGTATTTATGATCTTTGATCATTACAAGTCAGATCTGTTTCGGGTTATGGTGATGAGTGGTTTAATAAATCTGGTAATGGTTTCGGCCATACCACGAATAATGAGGCCGCGCACCTGCAGACAATAACTCGCGCTGCCGTTCTTCTCATTTTGGTTTGCGGAATTCAATTATTAGTTTAGTAATTGGTATTGTTACGACACTTACTTACTGATATGCGATCACTCAAGTTCGGCACCACGTGGAAGGTCTATGAGAAGGTGGCTTTCCGCTTTTTATTTGTGCTCTTTACGGGCTTTATCCTTTTTTTCAATAACGGGGCAATTCCTGTCCTGATGCCGGTTTCTTACTTGTTTTCCTTAGTTAGTCTGGAGCTCGTTTCCTGGGTTGGTCAATATATTTTTTCAGTGCCCGACGAAATAGGGATGTCTCGTAATGGAAGCGGTGACACTACCTATCACTTTCTGTTGTTGTTTTGCGTCTTGGTCATCTCAATAGTTACCACCGTGGTTTGGTCGATATTGGACCGGGGAAGGCAAAGCTATAATTCAATGTATTATTGGCTGACGGCATTGGTGCGTTTTTATGTCGGCCTTATGCTGATCCAATATGGTTTTGCTAAATTCTGGGGTGGCCAGTTTCCGGCACCTGATGTGGTCCGGCTTGGACAATCATACGGCGATTCTTCGCCTATGGGTCTGGCATGGACGTTCTTTGGCTATTCGGATGGGTATAAATGGTTTATGGCAATTGCTGAACTTTCAGGTGCATTACTTCTTTTCAGACGCACCATGACCGCGGGAGCCTTTATTGCACTGGGTACGACGCTCAATATAATGGCTGTTAATTATTTTTTTGATGTACCCGTAAAGATCGTTTCTACTGCCCTTGTGGTCATGTGTCTGTTCCTGTTATTCATCCATTTCAGGCAACTGTTCCGGTTCTTTTTTCTCGGAAAACTTGTCCGGTTACCGGTCATTCCTGAACCATTTTTCCAAAAGTCCTGGCAGCTATATACAAAGAGGGCTGCGAAAGCCTTGATGGTCATATGGACGTTAGCTTTGTGCGGGGCGACGATTGTTCACTCGAAAAAGAGGTATGAAGCCCGGAATAATTCCTCAGGCCTGTTTGGTTCTCATCAGGTAGTGGAATTTAATTCGCAAAGCGAAAAAGCCACTCACTGGAAAGAGCTACGTTTGGCCAATAGCAGCACGGCAACATTGCTATATCGGAATGGCGCTTCGCTGGAATGCATGTATGCTGCTGACACTGTGCGAAGGACGCTGGAGCTTTACATAAAGGGTCCGGCAGAAGATACTGACGTATTCACCTACGAGGTGGGGGATAACGGGCAGCTGGAGCTTCGGGGCTCGCACAACGGTATTCCGGTTTCAGTTACCCTCAGGAAAACCGAGCCGGCCGATTTCACGCTAATGAAAACGGGCTTCCGCTGGGTGAATGAAGGGCCTTACAACCGTTGATTGTATTTGCACGGATGCGCATCGCATTTACCTTACTATTTTTCCTTTTTGCCCTATCGGCCCGGGGCACGGAAACCCTGAACGCATGGTTGCAGCGTGCTGAACAGTCTTATCAGCGATCTCAGTTCGCCGCGGCTGAAGAGCAGTACCGCAAAGCGCTGAACGATCTTGCCGGACACCACGGCGAATCGTTTTTCTTCGCACAGATCCGGTTGGCGAACGTTCTTCCGCTGTCGGGAAAGGAAAAGGAGGCGGTAACGATCTTGCGGGATGCTGGGCCGGCGTCGTACTGTATGGTGATGCCGGCAGCCTGCATTTTTCTGAAAGAACCCGGTTGGCCACCGTGTTTGCCGCTGGTTTTGTTTTGATACTAACGCTGACGCTCCTATATTTATCACAGAGGAGAAAAGGAAAGCTTGAGATCACGGCAGACAATTGCAGCAATCAGGCGCGGTGATAACCGCGTATTGCAACGGCTTTACGTGCAACACAGGAATGATTTTATCGTCTGGGCATCACGTCACTATAGCGTGGTTGCTGATGACGCCAAAGACGTGTTTCAGGATGTTTTGCTGTAGTTCTACGAGAACGTTTCTTCCGGGAAGCTTACCGAACTGTCGTGCGATCTGAAGACCTATCTTTTCCAGATCGGGAAGTTCAAACTTCTGAATCTGGTAAAAAGAACCGGCCGCCCGGTCGCACCGAAGCGACATTGATTCTGCAAGACACGTGTTTGCAAAGCTTTCGCGGATCGACTCTCCGAAAAATGGTGGTTACCTTCCCGTGACGGAATTGATAGCCCCATACTTCAGGAGCTTTCAAGTTCACTGTTAATTATTCGCTTCCGCTTAACGTCGGCTTTACCAGCAGGGGATACAGCGCGCGGTGATGGCCGGAAAACGCTGTTTTCGTTTCTGATGCTTCCGGTAGGCGGAGCGGCAGTTGGAAGAAAATCTTCCACAGCGACCAGTTCGGTTCGTTCAACATCGCCGTAGCTTGAGCCGAAGACGTAGCCTACTCCTGATGCGTACCACTTATGCCGGGTCGATGCTGAATCCAGCGCGGTGGAGTCGTGGATGCGCACGCAATTCATAAATGTTCCGTATGGTACCGTTGCGGTTCGGGTAGTATCGTGTATAAGACCCTGGTCTTCGGCTACTCCTATTGCATATTCCTGGTAATAGAGTACTCCTATATGTGCTCCGGGGTTGCCGTGCATTTTGATACCGGCACGGGCGCTGTCAATGCCTGCCATCCATGATCCTTCTGTATTCACTATTCCGCCGGCAAACGTTTTTTTGTCTTCGCCGAACTTCCAGACGGTACCGCTCAGATCCTGGGCATACCATGCGAAGGTTTCCTCAAGAGTCGCTGTGTCCTGCATAAGCACTTCACGTACCACCATGCAGGTAATTCCTTCGATCACCTTTGTTTCATAGCGCACCTCCACAGTCAGATCCTGCCGGATGGTATCTGTGCCGTTCACGGTGGTTTTCCGATACCGGTACCTCTTTCCGGGCGTCAAAGGGAAGTATTCGTTATTCACCCCCGCAACAAAATTGGCGGCGACGACGGTATCGGGAGGGTCAGTAACGCCAAGACGGGTTTCGTCGGAGATGTTCAGAGCCGGATCTTTCTGGCATGAAAGAATTGCTATGCCGGCAACAGCGCAGATGTAAGCAGCCTTTTTCATAACTAATCAATTGAATGTTAAGCATATAAGTAATAAAACCTAATGCCGGAAAAAGGTTTTTCTTTGATCTGGATCAACGGTCTTTTTTGATCTGCATCAACTTCAGGATATGAGGTCTCCTTTACCTTTGTAGAAAATCAAACTCTTTATTAGACTAAAAAATTAAGAACATGGCAAATATCTGGAAATTAGACCCCACGCACAGCGAGGTGCAGTTCAAGGTAAAACACTTAATGATCTCTACAGTAACCGGCTACTTTAAACAATTCGATGCTGATGTGGAAACTGCCGCTGATGACTTTAGCGCCGCTTCAAAGATCGAATTCACTGCTGACATTAGTTCAATAGATACCAATAACGAACAGCGCGATGCGCACCTGAAGTCGGAAGACTTCTTTAATTCTGCAGAATTTTCTCAGATCAGGTTTGAAGGCAAAAAATATGAAGGTAATGGAGAAGCGAAGCTTCACGGCGATCTAACCATAAAAGGTGTAACAAAACCGGTGACGGTTGACGTAGAGTTCGGGGGTATTGTAGTAGACCCTTACGGGCAAACGAAAGCGGGGTTTACCGTGTCAGGCAAGATCAGCCGTAAAGAATTCGGCCTTACCTGGAATGCCGTAACAGAAGCGGGTTCTGTTGTTGTCAGCGATGATATTCGCATTAACGCGGAGATCCAGCTGGTTAAGCAGGCTTAAGCAGTACGATCGGTTTCTAAACTTACAAAAGCTCGCAGTTTATACTGCGGGCTTTTTTTTGCTGCTCCCGGTGACCAATTTCTCAGCATGCCCTTCCCAGCTTTACACAGTGTAAAGTGAAACTTTCTACATATCTGTATATCAGCGGCGATAAGAAGTTCACGTTTTCAAAAAACCTTTAACAAAAGGTGAAATTGAATGTCTTTTGGATATAAAATTCAATATTCTATCTAAAAACTTACCGCTTATGAAAAAAAATTTATTTAGAGGGTTCGCTCTCACACTGGGCATCACATCCCTGGTTTACTACGGATGTCAGCAGGAACCTGAACCGGAGCTGGAAAATCCATTAGCGAAGCTATCGGCAATTTGCGATGCCAAACCTCAAATGGGAAAACAGACTGCCAATGAAACGTTAGATGAAGCAGTTCCCTACACCGTTTCACTATTGAGACGCAAGGCTAATGACGACGGCACGTTCACGTGGATCTGGTCGGTCACTAATCCTAAGCCGGGTAACGGAAGTAATGGTACCGTCCAGGACCTGAGCCACTGGGGTATTTCGCTTGGCGATTGCGCTTCGCTGAAAGATATTGTACAGGTGAGCACCAGTACCGACGGGAACAACTGGAAAAATCTCGAGGTCTCCTATAAGCAAGACAAAAGCCAGGATTGCTACTCGTCGCCCGTCTTGAAATTTGATGCAGGCACATCCAACACAAAAACGACCTATTATAAAGTGATCCTGAACAAAGATTTCAGCGTTGAGAAACGCGATGCGTATTTCAAATCCGGAAAGAACACCGGCTGCGGTACCTTTAAGATCTGCGCCATCGGCTGCCTGAAGCAAGCGTGATAAGAAACACAGTCCTCATTTTTCTGATACATGTTTTGCCCGTAATCCCGGTATGGTCCGGGTTTGCGGGCTTTTCGTTCAAACCATCTTTGTCTTTTGCCTATTATTAAAATTAAAACAACATGGAAAATGAACATGCAATAAACCCCGTCGAGATCTTCAGCGGAAGCCTTTGGGAGGCTGAAGTTATTCAGGGCCTTTTAAGTACCGAGGGCATTGAAACGTATGTACAGGATGATCATGCGGGTACGATAGCTCCATGGCGGATGGTTTCCAGCGGCATTGATACCGTGAAGCTTCTTGTGGCCGATCTGGAGGAACAACGGGCGCGGCAGATCATTTCAGAATACCGTGAATAGGGGTTCCGGAAAACAATTTCCGTATCATTGGTATTTATAGTGACGCAACTTTTAACGAAGAAGCACTCATTATGGCGGAACGATCACCCAATCAAATAATTCCTGTTGAGGAGCAGTTTCGGATTATGGCCGATACGGCGCCGGTGATGATCTGGATCTCCGGAACGGATAAGCTATGCTATTTTTTTAATCAAGGCTGGCTCAGCTTTACCGGCAGAACGCTGGACGAAGAAATGGGCAACGGATGGCTTGAGAACGTTCATCCTGACGATGTGGAGCGATATCTTAATACCTATCATTCGTCATTCGAAACTCACCATACTTTCCGAATGGAATATCGGCTGAAAAGATATGACGGCCAGTATCGCTGGCTGCTGAACAACGGCGTTCCGCGATATGCATCCGACGGTTCGTTTGCCGGTTACATCGGATCATGCATCGACATTCATGAAATGGTGGAGGCAGAATCGCTTAAAGATGAGTTCATAAACTCGGCGAGCCATGAGTTGAAAACGCCGGTAACAACCATTAAAGTCTATGCGCAGATGCTGGAAGACTTTTTTGATAAAGAGGGAAATGAAAAACCATTGAAGTTCCTCAAAAAGGTTAATACGCAGGTTGTTAAGCTGACAAAGCTGATCAACAACCTGGTTGATCTGACCAAAATTCAGGGCGATGTTTATGAGTATCAGTATTCATATTTTGACTTCAATAAGCTGATCGCCGACGAAGTAAGGAAGTCGCAGTACGAGGCGGAGCGGCAGATAATCCACCTGGACGGCTTTGCAGAGGGCCAGGTTTTCGGCGATAAGGAAAGGATCAGGCAGGTTATCAGCAACATTCTCGATAATGCCATCAAGTTTTCGCCCAATGCCGACTCGATCGAAGTTGTGGTGGCCGACAGCGGTCAGTTCGTGGAGGTTTCCGTCACCGATCATGGCATAGGAATTGATAAAAACCAGAAAAATAAAATATTTAACAGGTTTTACAGGGTTTATAACCGTACTGCCAACACGTTTCCGGGACTGGGTCTGGGGCTGTATATAGCGTCGCAGATCATTCAGCAGCACGGAGGCGAAATTGGTGTCGACAGCGATGGAAAAGACACCAGCTTTACTTTTACAATACCGTACAGAAAGGAACAGAATTCATAATGCCGCCGCGTAAAATTTTAGTAGTGGATGACGATACATTCATTCTGGATGCTCTCCAGGAATTGTTAAATTATTCGGGCTACGACGTAAACACGACACCCCGGGGGGACGAGGTTTTGAGTAAAGTGGAAGAATATCATCCGGATCTGATACTGCTCGATATCATGCTTTCGGGCAAGGATGGAAGGGATATCTGCAAGCTTTTGAAAAGCAATGAGCAGACCCGTTCCATCCCTGTTATTATGGTTTCGGCACACCCATCGGCCAATGAGGCGATTAATGACGTGGGGGCAGATGATATTGTATCAAAGCCTTTTGATATTCATAATCTGCTTGAAAAGATCGAGCTCCAATTATCGGCGTAACCGCTTTTTTACCAGCACCACGTTGGCAACTTTGCGCTCGCCGGCATGATCCCATTTTTTGTTATCGCTGGGAAAATTGATCACTCCGTTATCAGGCTGTCCGGAGATCCACATTGCCGTTGACCCTCCGCCGTCGAGGTTCAGCGCTTCGTCCATTTTAAGCCATTTCATGACACTCCTCAATTCGGTCAGGCTCATACCGGCTGCTTTTTCGTTACGGCCATCAACGGTAATGAAATAAACCTTGTTATTCTTAACGGCAACAGCAGAACGCGGATGCCGGAGTTTTACAAAGGCTGTGGAGTCGAGGGTGTTTTCTTTGCCGTCGGTGATCATCAGCGGCCCGGACAGCATCACGTCGGTACCGGCGAGGTTTTCTTCCCAGTTTTCTGACCCATCCCACTCTTTGATATCGAGCCTGCCGTCCGTGATCACGATGGCGGCCTTCTGGTGAATGGCTCGTGATCCATTCTTATTCAGCCGGTTGCGGTTAATGATCTCGCCGTTCGCCCTGAGGAAATCTACCGATCCGCCGTTACGTACGTCAAAGAATGTCCCGTTTATGGCTGCCAGCGCATCTTCTCTCTTCCCGAAGTCACTGGTTCGGATAAGCTCTTTCGGACTGAAACCAAGTCCGATGGGATGCTTCTTCCGCTGCTTTACTTCCAGAATGCTGATATTTTGGTTGGCGGAGAATAAGTTCTTGTTAAACCAGGCTTTTTTAAGTTTAATGCCCGGAGCTATTTTTACCGTTTCCCATTTAGCATCTGCAACTGTTGCCGAATCGGTTTGTGCCCGGGCGGTTGCTGCGGCAAATAATAAAGCGATTGATACTCCCAAAAAACTCTTCATGTGATGTTATTTGTTCTGTTTCTGATTTGTGAATTGTTTAAACTATGATGTGTTAAAGGTGTTAAATATATACCGATAAAAGCAAATGATAATGGAATCTGGCTTCACAAAAAAGATACGGCACCAAAATTCAACGAACAGGGATAATATTACAGTAAATCTCGACTGGCCTGAGCGGTATGCGTCCGTGCTGATGGGTGTGACGATCTTTACGTCAGGCATCAGAAACCTGGGAGCCAATCCGTTCCCCGGCCTCGTGAAGTCTGTTGCCGGCGGGTACCTGATGTACCGCGGGGTGACAGGCCATTGTCCGCTGTACTCCAGCATCGGAAAGTACAACACGACGCCGTTGAACGTAAATATCCGGCATTCTTTCTCTGTCAACCGTCCTCGTGAAGAGGTTTACAGGTTCTGGCGTCAGTTGGATAACCTGCCCGCCTTTATGAGCCATCTGAAGAAAGTAACGGTGACCGGACCCCGGCAGTCGCATTGGGAGGTTAGGCTTCCGGGTAAGGTGGCCAGACTTGCGTGGGATGCCGAAATTGCGGAAGATCAGGAAGGCCACATGATCGGCTGGCAATCGGTTCCTGGGGCTGTGATCCACAATGCCGGGAAGGTCGAGTTTAAGGATACTCCTGATGGTGCCGGAACTATTCTGGATGTTGTGATCAGCTATACTCCGCCGGCTGGTGGTGTAGGTACGGCTGTCGGAAAGCTTCTGAATCCTGTTTTTGAACGGATGGTCCGCAGGGATCTGGACAACCTGAAAACCTATCTGGAAGCGCAGGGCACACAGCCGGACAGTTCTATGGCCGAATATATGCTTAACCACACGGAACAGCAGATGCTCTGAACGGTACTTCGTACCGAAGAGCCTCATCAGATTCGGCGCTTCAGGGTAAGGATCACCCGGTCTGACCGGTCATGTCCTTTTGGCACCACTTCCAGAAGCAGGCTTCGGTCGTCTTTGGAGCGGAACAGTGCATCGATCTCTTCCATGCTCATTTCCTGTACCCGTTTGAAGTTTATCGAAACGATTTCGTCTTCCTTTTGCAAACCGATGTTATCAGCCGGCGAGCCGGGCTCTATGCGGAGTATAAAGATCCGGTTAAAATCGGGGCCGCCGGAGATCAGCTCCATCCCGCTCATGTCGTGTTCAAAGGGTTCCTTGAACGAGACGTTCGGCCGCAGGTATACGGCGTTGCGGCTGTAATCAAATACAACGATGAACCGTTTCAAAATACTGTTTCCCATGTTCCCGTTCCTGCTAATGGACGAGATCTTTGCTGCCACATGCTGGTAGTCTGGAAAGGCTGCCACAACATGATCAAGCTTGTACTTTCCCAGCCGTATTGACTTTACCCGGCTTAAGTATCCGTCTATTGGCCCGGTTAACCCGATGCCCAGGTTTGCAGTAATTTTTAACGGCGGCACAGTAAAGGGAATGCCGTTATGGGTCTCAAGGGAGATCGGATGGCCGGCACCAGTGTCTATGATCAGCTTGGCGGATATTACTTCGCCTGTTTGCATCGCTATTTCTGCATTGACGTAAGGTTTGCGCTCTTCGATCGTGATCGGAATTTTTGTTCCCTTTCGGGGAAGATATGCCGTGTTGCGCCGGTAGATGGTCAACTGCTTGCTTAAGTAATTGACCTTGACAATAAAACTGCTGAAGAATTCGTAGCCGATCAGTCCGTGGATATCGATGCCGGTGATTGCCGAGAGGTTGAATGCGTCTGTTTTTAGAATGGCGGCCGACATGTTCTTTGCTACCACGTGGCCGGTAGCGAAATTCATCCCGGTGGCGATAGTGGCGCTGATATCCGAGCCCTCACCGAACCCGGTGATCCTGATGTCTCTTACGAACTTCGGTTTCAGGGTGTCGACCAATGCAGGGTCGGTGATAATACACAAGCCGACACCGGTATCCAGAACAAAATTATAGGGCCCGTTTCCGTTAATGGTCATCGGAATGATCATCAGGTTCTTGATCAGCTTGAAGGGTATAACCTGTTTTTTTCGCCTGTCTTTGAACTGCCAGTATTCGTCATCCGCCCGTGCCTGTAACGAAACGCATCCTAACAGGGTGGTCAGCAGCAAAAGAAAGGATATAGATCGTTTAATCAACATGGGAGTTTCATAAAAACCGGCGTGAATTAGCTGTGATCCGTTTCGTTTTATAAATTTAATTTATGAAACTCTTACGACTATTACCAATCCTAACTTTTATTTTACTTGCTGACGCTGCGGTAGCCGATAGGGTAAGACCCGGAAAGGTCCGGAAGCTTTTACAGCGGTCTGAGGTGATGAGCAAACACCATGTGGGCTTCGCGTTGTACGATCTGGATAAGCGAAAGCTGATCTATGGCCATCAGGATGATAAATATTTTACCCCGGCTTCAAATACCAAGCTGTTCACTTTCTATGCCGGTCTGAAAATGCTCCGGGATTCGATTCCGGGTCTGCAGTATATTGAAAGAGGCGATTCTTTATTTTTCTGGGGAACAGGTGACCCTTCATTACTTCATCCGGATGTAGAAGAACAGCCGGTGATCGGGAAATTAAGAGGTGCAGGCAAACACCTTGTGCTTTCGGGAGGGCGGTTTACGGGCGACTTCTACGGCCCAGGGTGGTCGTACGACGACTATAACGAATATTATCAGCCTGAAATTGCCGGCTTTCCGGTTTGGGGCAATGTGGTTCGGTTCAGTAATGTCCAGGGGCAGATCACACCGAATGTTAAAAGCGCCGGGTTTAGGTTTGAGACAGACAGTTTGCGCCGGACCGGGAGCTTCAGGGTCAGAAGAGACTTCTTTTTCAACAATTTCCGGTCGCCGTTAGTGGCGGCTGCACCGTCCTACAGGCAGGAAGTGCCTTTTAAATACAGCCTTGCACTAGCGGCAGAACTCCTCGAAGACACCATCGGGCGCGAGATAGTGTTGAGTGACCGGCTGCCGGATGCACAGTACCTCAGGACGTGGTACAGTGTACCTAAGGATTCGCTGTTCAGAAGAATGCTGTTGCCGAGTGATAACTTCATTGCCGAACAGTTGCTCTTAACTTACGCAGCGGAATCAGGGTTGGAGATGAATGCGCAATCGGTCATCGATCATGTGGTAAAGCAGTTCCTTGCTGATCTTCCCGATAAACCGCAATGGGTTGATGGTTCAGGTCTGTCGCGTCAGAACCTCTTTACGCCGCGGTCGATGGTTAAACTTTGCGAGAAAATATATGACGAGTTTGCGACGAAGGAAGGCCAGCTTTTCCATTTGCTGCCACAGGGAGGGAAGACAGGTACGATCCGGAATCTCTATAAGTCGGAAAGCGCCCCTTTCGTGTTTGCAAAGACCGGCAGCTTGTCTAATGTTCACAACCTGACCGGATACCTCATCACGAAGGATGGAAAGCGGCTCATCTTTAGTTTTATGAATAATGGTTATACGGTGCCGACCAGCGATATCCGCAAAGAGATGGAACGGATTCTGACGATCATTCACCAGGAAAACTGATGTTTTATGAGAATCCGCTACCGTCTGAATTCTTTTTAGAATAATTCTAAATAATGTTTGCAGAATTGAAGTGTCTGTTTAATTTTGCCTGACTTTAGAATTAGTCTAAATAGCATGAAGAAAATAACATTCCTACTTTTAGCCCTTTCCCTTTGTTTTTATGTCGCGAAAGCACAAACCGGAACGCTGAAAGGCCGGGTCACGGATGAAGCGGGAGCGGCTTTACCTGCTGTAAATATTACGATCGGAAACAGTGAAAAGATTTATGTGTCGGATGCAGCCGGGAACTTTTATATCAGGGAGATCGCTTCAGGCAAACACACGATCAAAGCGTCTTTCATTGGGTATGAGGCACAGGTTAAAGAAGTATCAGTCGAACCGGGAAAGGTCGCCGCGATCGGATTCGTTCTGAAGCCACGCGTAAATGCGCTGGCCGAGGTAGAGGTGTTCGGAGTAAGGAACAAGCAGCCGGAGAAGCTGGATGCCATCACGCGTATGCCGCTAAAGGCGAGTGAGCAGATCCAGAGTATTTCGGTGATTTCAAGTAAGCTTATTGAACAGCAGGGCGCCCTTACCGTAATTGAAGCGGTACGAAATGTGCCTGGTGTTTATACTTATGCCACGTATGGAGGTGTAAGGGAAAGTATCTCATCCCGTGGGTTCCGCGGCATCCCGACCCTGAAAAACGGTGTTCGGGTGATGTCGGACTTCCGCGGCCAGGGATTTTCAACCGAAATGGAAGGTGTTGAAACGGTACAGGTGCTCAAAGGGGCAAACTCTGTAACGATGGGAGCCGCTACCGATCTTGGCGCTCCGGGCGGGATCGTTAATGTTGTGACTAAAACTCCAAAGTTTGAAAATCTGGGAATGCTCTCGTTCCGCGCAGGCAGCTGGGGACTGTACAGGCCAACTTTTGATATCCAGCGCGTGGTCAATAAAAGCAATACGCTTGCCGTAAGACTGAACGGGGCGTATGAGAAAGGCGGAAAGTTCCGCAACAATATGGAGAATGATTCATACTATATCAATCCCTCATTGGAGTGGAGGCCATCGGGCAAGAGCACACTGACGCTCGAAATGGATCATTTCAATGAACAGCAGGGCATCGACGCCGGTACAGTGAATTTGTCGGTAGGAAATAAGGCGAACCAGATCTATGACCTTCCTTCGGAAAGATTTTTAGGTTTCAAAAGTGACAAGACCGATGTAAAGCACAGCACCTTCACAGCCCGGTTCAAACAGGATCTGAATGATCAGCTGTACCTTCGTGCCGCGGCATTCTATTCTGACTACAACTCTGACGGCATCCGGACCGGACTGGCTGCCGTAAGAGAGGGCGGAGTAAACACAGACATTGTCAGCATCTACAACCGTTCTATTTCACATAATACTACCCGTGAGGATAAGAACATGGTTTTCCAGCTGGACCTTGTAGGGCAAAAGATCAGGACAGGCAGCCTGCAGCATACTTTTCAGGCCGGAATAGACTACCGGTATCTGGACCTTTATCAGCCGACCTTCAACTCGGTCCTGGTCGACCGGGTTAACGTACTTGATCCGTCTACTGTCACCAATGAACTTCCTTCCGGCATTGCCGGGTTTACGAAAACGGGCGAAGTGCAATCGTTCGACCATCGTTTGGGTGTTACACTGCAGGATGTCATCCAGCTGACCAACTGGGCAAGAGTGTACGGGGGGATCCGTTATAGTACGACCAGGAGCAGAAACGACGGGGTGTCTGGCGCCCGCTCTGACTTCTGGAACCCGATGGCAGGACTGATGCTTACCGTGAAAAAAGGCCTGAATGTCTTCGGCTCTTACACCAACAGCACGAATCCGCGTTCGGCGTCGGTTGCGGATATTAACGGCGACCCGCTTGGTGCTGAGCGGATAGATCAGCTTGAGGCCGGCATTAAGTCTGAGTGGTTAAATGACCGCCTTCGGTTTAACCTTACCCTGTATAAGATCAACAACAAGGACATGAACCTGGAGGTCTTCACGGTCGACCAAAACGGAATTGTTCAACCGACGGGTTATTATACCAAGGGCGGAAATGATGAACGGAAAGGGGTCGAAGTGGAGCTGACAGGCCGGATCCTGCCAAACCTGGAGATCGTTACCGGCTATGCCCTGATCGATGCTCAGTTCAAGGAGCACTCCACATTTGTTCCGGGATCTTCGCCAAACAATACGCCTAAACATACCTTTAATGCGTACGCCAACTATACTGTACAAAGTGGTAAGCTGAGAACATTGAATTTCGGTGCAGGTGTCTACTACCTGGGCGAACGTCCGTATAACGACTGGACGCAGGACGGTGTTCAGTACCATGCTATCGATCCGAATAAAAAACCGTGGTACAACAAGGCCTACACGCTCGTTAATGCTCAGATCGGGTACAGCTTCACCAGGAACTGGTCGGCAAGGATCTTACTGAACAATGTGTTTGACGAAGTGGGCTACGACGCATATCGCTCCAACTTCATCGACCGTGTAGCGCCGAGAAATTTTTCAGGTGCCCTGACCTATAGATTTTAAGCCTCTTTATCCGATAAAAAATGAAAGTATTCTTCCGCACCGTACACCTGTACCTTAGTCTTGCCGCCGGCCTGGTGATTATGATCGCCTGCCTGACGGGGGCCATTCTGGTATTTGAAAAGGAACTTCAGATGGCCTTCAACAACAGCCGCTATTATGTAGCTGCGCAGGGTAATCCCATGGCGGTCGATGATCTGGTCCTGAGTGTTAAAGCGCAGCATCCTGAAGCCAGATTAGCAGGGGTTAAGCTTTACAGTGATCCGGAACGAACAGTTGAGATCGGATTATCCTTTCCTGAGAAGGTGGGAAAGGGAAATGCTAACGAAAAACAGGGCGCTAAACCAGAAGGCCCGAAAGTCGCGGCAGCGGGCAAGCCGGCAGCACAGGGTGGCGGGCGTGCATCTCATACCGCTTTCGTGAACCCGTATACGGCAGAGGTAGTGGAACTTTATACCTATCGGGAGACCTTCTTTTACAAAGTTTTTGCGTTGCATCGCTGGCTGCTGGGTTCCAGTGATGGCATTGGGAAGTATATTGTAGGCGTCTCGACGTTCCTGTTTATGTTTATTACCATCACAGGGATCGTCCTCTGGTGGCCTAAGACCAGAAGGATCCTCGTTCAGCGTCTTAAAATAAAGCAGGATGCGGGCTGGAAGCGACTGAACCACGATCTGCACATCGTTCTCGGCTTTTATGCATCGATATTCCTTTTTATTTTTTCCTTTACCGCGATGTCGTGGTCTTTCAAATGGTTCAACAAAGGTTTGTATAAGGTAACCAGTTCATCTCCCGAAACACCCGAACCGCCCGCTTCTGTTTATCAGCCCGGCAAAGCTTCAATAAGCTATCAGGATGCCTATCGCATTGCAAGCGAAAAGTTCTCGGGCGCTGTATGGTATCAGTTGAGGTCGGCAAAGGACTCTGCGGGTATTTTTACAGTGGCGGTCTTACCGGAAGGGAGAATGGAGAATGCCACCGACACCTACTACCTTGATCAGTATTCGGGCGAAATTGCGGGAACGCTGCGGTTTGCTGAAAAGAATCTCGGCCAACGTGTAAGATCCTATGTTAAACCAGTGCACGTAGGTTCTGTATTTGGAACTACCTCGAAGGTGATCTCGTTTATTGTTTGTGTGCTCGGCGTTACGTTTCCGGTAACAGGAGTCGTGATGTGGCTTAACCGCCTGAAAAAAGAACGAAAGCGCTCGACGTAGCGACATTAACGGCAGCCTGCCTATTCGAGTTTGTCTACTTCATGCCCCTGAGGAGGAAGTTCATCGACATCTTCCTCTTCTTCATGGAGCACAAGATGAACAGCATATGATGCAGGCCGGATTTTGCCGCCGCAGGCCTCAGCGTAAACCTGTGTGAACTCGGCGCCAAAATAGAGAATGGCAGCCGTGTAGTATACCCATACCAGAACCACGATTATGGACCCCGCCGCACCGAATGGCGTGCCCGGTTCAGCGAACGAGATATATAAGCCGATCAGGTATCTGCCGAGCATGAACAGGATGGCGGTAAAGATGGCGCCTTTTCGTACATCGCGCCAGTTGATCTCCGCGTCTGGCAGGAACTTAAAAATAATGCTGAACAGGATCGTAATGATAACAAATGTAATGATCAGGTTTATTCCGTTAAGGAGCACTACCGTGATATCAGGGATGTAAGTCTTAAGCTGATCCATCAATGCGACCACCACGCCGTTAATGATCAGCGAAACAAGCAACAGAAAGCCCAGGCTGATGATCAGCGAAAAAGAAAGGAAGCGGTTCTTTATCATCTGGAGCCATCCTTTCTGAGGTTTGGCCTTAACCCTCCAGATCATGTTTATTGAATCCTGAATTTCTATGAATACCCCGGTGGCGCCAATAAATAATGTAACGATACCGGTAACCAACGAAATACTTGTCTTTTCGGCCAGGCTGATGCGTTTCATTGATTCCTGAATTTGCGTCGCAGCATCCTCGCCGACAACCCCGTTCATTTCATTGAATATCTTACCCTGTAAATCACCTGCTCCATAGAGGCTGCCCATAATGAAAATGATGATCATCAGCAGCGGTGCCATTGAAAAAATGGAAAAATAAGCCAGCGCGCCACTTATTTTCAGTCCCCTGTCATCCATGAAAGCGTTAAACGAGGCGACGATCATTTTCCAGTAACTCTTTATCCTCTTACCCACGCGGCTCATTTTCATAAAATATTGCTGTTACAGTTACCCCTGTTTCCCCGGAAATGGTACATTAGTTTACTTAAATACAAGTCATATGAGAAAACTGTTTACTTTAATAGGGTTGCTGACGATGGTTCTGCTCCTGTCGGTTTCTTTTTCGGCTCTAGCCCAGAAGACCGTTGTTTATGTTGTGCGGCACGCTGAAAAAGACCTTTCGGATCCCGCAAACCGGAACCCGAAACTGAGCGAAGCCGGTGCGCAGCGGGCACAGGAACTCGACAAGGTGCTTAAAAGCGAAAAAATGTCAGCTATTTTCAGTACGGACTATAACCGTACACTCGAAACGGTAGCGCCTGTTGCCGAAAGAAGGGATATGTTCGTGATTGTTTATGCCCCGACAAATTTCAAAGGGCTGGCTGATAGGATCAAAGGTGAATTTGCCGGTAAAACAGTACTTGTAGCCGGTCATTCGAATACTGTCTTAGAGATAGTGGAAGCACTTGGTGGGAAACGTCCGGTACCCGAACTTACTGAAGAAGATTATGATTACTTGTTTAAGGTTGTTATGAACGATGAGGGGAAAACGATAACCACGACAATGAATTTCGGAAAACGTACCAAAAAAGGTTAACCGGAACGAGCTCTATCGGTTTGAAATGATCAGCAGGTCCAGATCTTTATGCTGCATGTTGAACCGGTCGGCAAGATCCTTATTGGTAAGCTGGCCCTGGTAGAGGTAGACGGCGTTTCGGATACCGGCCTTTTCCCATATCAGGTTCATGATGCCCCCCATTTCGCCGATGTCAACCAATATAGGTGTAAAGATATTGGTAAGGGCGTAAGTTGCTGTGCGGGCTACACGCGAAGCGATATTCGGTACGCAATAGTGGATCACATCATATTTGCGGAACACCGGTTGAGTATGATTGGTAACCTCAGACGTTTCAAATACGCCCCCCTGATCAATGCTCACATCAATGATCACTGAATTGGGCTTCATGCGGCTTACGGTTTCTTCGGTAACAAGAACGGGGCTTCGGCCATGCGATGCGCGTACGGCACCAATGACGACATCGCAGCTGCGGATGGCTTTTTGGAGGACGATGGGTTGGATCACCGACGTGAAAACCCGGCTCCCAATGTTGTTTTGTAACCGGCGCAACCGGTAGATGGAGCTGTCGAACACCTTAACTTCGGCACCCAGCGAAATTGCCGTTCGGGCGGCATATTCGCCAACCGTTCCTGCTCCCAGTATGACGATCTCTGTAGGCGGAACGCCGGTTACGCCGCCAAGCATCAGGCCTTTTCCGTCAAACACGTTACTCAGGTATTCGGCAGCGATCAAAACGGATGTAGCACCTACGATCTCGCTCATGGCCCGCACTACGGTAAGGATACCGCCTTCATCGCGCAGGTATTCAAAAGAAAGGGCGGTGATTTTTTTCCGCATCATGGCTTTCAATGAATCACATTTCATAGTTGCCACCTGAAGGGTGGAAAAAAGGATCTGGCCATACTTCATGAGCCCGATCTCTTCTTCGGTGGGCGGGGCGATCTTTATGATGATGTCGGCTTTGTAAACTTCCTTTCGGTCGTAAACGATCCTTGCTCCCTGCTCGCTGTAGTCTTTGTCGTGAAAATTTGCACATGATCCGGCTCCGGCCTCGATAACCACATCATGGCCGTTTTGCACGAGGAGGGCAACGGAAAGGGGCGTCAGTGCGATGCGGTTTTCCTGAAACGAGGTTTCTTTCGGTATGCCAATATAAAGGGTGTTCTTTCGGTTCTTTACTTCCAGCATTGCCTCCTGTGGCTGCATCAGCGCTTGCTTGGCAATATCTGATAATTCACTCATCATGGCGTTCCAGTAAATGCAATGTTGAAGATACGCTTTTTTAAGCTTAAGTTAAGGATGCGGAATTAAGTTTGCAGATATTTCTCTTTTGTTTTCGCCGGTTACCCTGATGTTGACCATCAGCGCATTGCCGGGCCAAAGGTTTTCTACTTTAGAGGGCCATTCGATAAAGCAATAATTTCCTGAATAGAAGTAATCCTCATAACCGAGGTCGTACGCTTCCGCTTCGCTTTTTAAACGGTAAAAGTCGAAGTGATAGATAAGTCCTTCAGGATAGTCATATTCATTCACAATTGAAAATGTAGGGCTCGACACCACATCAGCTGAGCCGAGTTGTTCACACAAGCTTTTGATGAATGTCGTTTTTCCCGCCCCCATATCGCCTTCAAACAAGAATACTTTTTTATCGCCCGCAAATTCCAGCAGTTGCTGCGCCGCTGCGGCTAAACCGCCGGTGTTTTTCACGTGTATCTCCATCCACCAAAAATAATGACGTTATTTCGGACTGTAAACCGCGAAAGGCACGATCATCTCCTCCAGCGAAATGCCGCCATGCTGGAAGGTTTCGTTGTAATAGTTCACGAACTGGTTGTAGTTGTTCGGATAAACGAAATAGCTGTCTTCCTTTGCAAAAATGAAGCTTGAGCTGACATGCAGCTTGGGGAGGGACGCTTCGTGCGGATTCTTAATGTGGAATACTTCTTTGGCATTGAAGTTCAGGTTTTTGCCCTGTTTATACCGCAGGTTTGTATTGGTATTGCGGTCGCCGATAACTTTGCTCGGGTGCTTTACGCGGATAGTGCCGTGATCGGTGGTGATAACCAGCCTGATGTTTCGTTGCGATATTTTTTTCAGGGTATCAAGCAGGGGCGAGTGGATAAACCACGAAGAGGTGATCGACCGGTATGCCGCTTCATCATTGGCGAGCTCACGGATCATGGCCATGTCGGTTCGCGCATGCGACAGCATATCAACGAAATTATACACCAGCACATTAAGTTCATTGCCGTAGAGGTTCGATATGTTGTCGGTGATCTCCCGCCCCTGTTCAAGGGTCAGGATCTTATTGTACGAAAACTTCATATCGCGACGGACCAGGCGTTTGATCTGATCGGCAAGAAACTGTTCCTCAAAGAGGTTCTTGCCGCCCTCGTCTTCGTCGTTCTGCCACATATCCGGAAAACGCTTTTCCATATCAAGGGGCAGCAGTCCTGAAAAAATCGCATTGCGCGCGTACTGGGTGGCCGTTGGCAGGATACTGTAGTAATGGTCTTCGTCATCCAGCCTGAAATAGTTGGTGATCACTGAATTAATAGCCTTCCACTGGTCATACCGCAGGTTGTCTATTAAAATAAAGAATGTTGGTTTGTTCGCGTTAAGATCGGGGAACAGCTTTTTCTTTAGTAATTGATTGGATGTGACAGGTCCGGTTTCCGGTTCCTTCAGCCATTGCATATAGTTCTTTTCGATAAACTTGGAGAACTGAACATTGGCTTCACTTTTTTGCATGGTCAGGATCTCGTGCATGCCTTCATCTTCAAGCTTCTCCAGCGACAGCTCCCAGTAGATCAGCTTTTTATACACGTCTACCCACTCCGAATGACTCAGATTTTCGTTGAGGGTCATGCCCAGGTTGCGAAAATCCTGCTGATAGGCCATTGACGTTTTTTCGCTTACCAGACGTTTATTTTCCACGAGCTTTTTGATGGTAAGGAGGACCTGCTTCGGATTGACCGGCTTGATCAGGTAATCGTCGATCTTGGAACCGATCGCTTCTTCCATCAGATGCTCTTCCTCATTTTTGGTGATCAGAACGATCGGAATGTCAGGGTTGATGTTCTTTATTTCGGAAAGGGTTTCAAGGCCGGTGAGGCCGGGCATATTTTCGTCCAGAAACACCAGGTCGAAATATTCTTTTTTAAAGATATCCAAAGCGTCGCTGCCGTTTGTTACGGTCTTAACCTTATACCCTTTTTCGTTGAGCAGTAATATATGTGGTTTCAGGAGGTCGATCTCATCATCGGCCCAGAGGATATAGGTTTCTTGCATCGTTTTTAAAAATTTACAGTTATAACAGAATAGCGGGTTTTTTGTCTCGTTAAAATTAGCAATTTTTGTTGCCAGCCCTATTTTAAGGTGAACAAGAAGAAAATTATTAATGATCCGGTATACGGGTTTATAACTATTCCTTCCGATCTGATCTATGATCTGATCGAGCATCCCTATTTTCAGCGATTGCGGTACATTAAGCAGCTCGGAATGACCCACCTGGTTTACCCCGGCGCTTTACATACCCGTTTTCACCACGCATTGGGTGCCATGCACCTGATGAAGCTGGCCATAGAAACGTTGCGCAGCAAAGGCCATGTGATCACTCCCGAAGAGGAAGAGGCGGTTTCGATCGCTATTTTGCTGCATGATATCGGCCACGGGCCGTTCTCGCATGCGCTCGAACACACGATCGTAGAAGGCATATCGCACGAGCATATTTCTACCCTGCTGATGGACCGGCTGAACGCCCAGTTCGGGGGGCGTCTGGAGCTTGCACTCGAGATCTTTAACAAACGGTATTCGAAAAGCTTCCTGCATCAGCTCGTTTCCGGACAGCTCGACCTCGACCGGATGGATTATCTTAATCGCGACAGCTTTTTCACCGGTGTATCCGAAGGTGTGATCAGTTCAGACCGGATCATCAAGATGCTGGATGTTGCGGGCGACCAGCTGGTGGTGGAAGAAAAAGGGATCTACTCGATAGAAAAATTCCTGATCGCGCGCCGGCTGATGTACTGGCAGGTGTACCTGCATAAGACCGTTATCTCTGCCGAGCAGATGCTGGGTAAGATCCTGGAACGCGCCAAGGAGCTTGCCGGCGCCGGAAGAACCCTCTTCGCTACGCCCTGCTTTTCGCATTTTCTCAACAATTCGGTTACAAAAGAGGATTTCATGAACGATCCGGTGCATCTGAAGCATTTTTCGGCACTGGATGACCACGACATCTTTACGTCCATAAAGGTATGGGCACATGATGAAGACCTTATTCTTTCTGAGCTCTGCAGGAAGCTGATCGGAAGAGACCTTTACAAGGTCGAGATCAGTAATGATGCCCCCTTGCTGGAACGCATTGACGATCTGGTGGATAGGGCGATGGAGACGTATAATTTGACGGAAGACGACGCTTCATATTTTGTCTTTACCGACACCATCAAGAACAATGCGTATAGGGTGGGAGACGGCAATATCAACATTGTAAAAAAAGATAAAACGGTCCAGGAAATTACAGCGGCCTCGGATAATTCAAACCTTGAAGCCCTGGCAAAAACAGTAAAAAAATACATTTTATGCTACGTAAAGGATATTTAGAGCTGTGATATCCTATTTGTACCTTAATTTTTAAGAACCTAACTTTGCACGATGCAATTTACTGCACAACAGATAGCACTTTTACTTAACGGAACTGTTGAAGGGAATCCTGATGTAGAAGTGAGCCAACTTGCCAAAATCGAGGAAGCAGAAAAGGGATCGTTGTCATTTTTGGCGAACCCCCGGTATGAGCCCCACCTTTATAGCACTAACGCATCGGTAGTTATCCTGAATGAGGATTTTGTGCCTGCTCAGCCGGTAACTGCCACCCTTATCCGCGTGCCGGATGCCTACAGCGCATTCTCTGTTCTGCTTGAAAAATATAATTCCTTTAAGCTGGAACTGAAGAACGGCATCGAACAGCCGAGCTTTATTCATCCCACAGCAAAGATCGGCAATAACGTCTACATCGGAGCCTTCGCCTATATCGGCCAGAACGTGACGATCGGCGATAATACCAAGATCTTTCCGCAGACCTATGTTGGCGATAATGTCGCCATCGGGAAAAATTGTACCCTTTATTCAGGGGTAAAGGTCTATTCCGACTGCGTTTTGCATAACCGGATCGTCATTCATTCCAGCACCGTGATCGGCAGCGACGGTTTTGGTTTTGCACCGCAGCCTGACGGAAGTTACTCAAAAGTGAGCCAGATCGGGAACGTAATTATTGAAGATGATGTGGAGATCGGCTCAAACACATCGGTTGACAGGGCTACGATCGGGTCGACGATTATCCGGAAAGGTGTAAAGCTCGACAACCTCATCCAGCTCGCGCACAACGTTGAGGTGGGGCAGAACACGGTCATTGCTTCGCAAACGGGTGTTTCCGGAAGTACTAAGATCGGCGAAAATGCGATTATCGGCGGACAAGTAGGGATTGTCGGACATATCAGTGTGGCAAAGGGCTCTCAGATCCAGGCCAAATCCGGCATTAACCGTTCGATAGACGAAGAGGGTAAAAAATGGGCAGGCGCTCCAGCCAGCTATTACAACAATCATATGCGGGCGCAGGTAGTATTTCATCGTTTACCGGAACTGGAAAAAACGATACAAGACCTTGAGAGAAAGCTCGAAGAGTTAAAAAGTGGGAATGTATAATGCGTTAAAACGCACTCCGATTATATCATGAATGTAAAGCAAAGAACTATTAAGTCTGAGATCTCTGTTTCAGGGGTAGGATTACATACGGGCAAGGCAGTGACAATGACCTTTAAGCCTGCACCGGAAAATCACGGGTTTAAATTCAAACGTGTCGATCTGGATGGTCAGCCAATTATTGACGCTGATGTCGATAATGTAACGGATACTTCGCGCGGTACCACCATCACCCAGAATGGTGCGAGTGTAAGTACCGTCGAGCACGTCCTGGCAGCCTTGGTTGGCCTGGAAATAGACAACATCCTCATTGAACTGGATGCACCTGAAACCGCCATCATGGACGGAAGTGCCATTAAGTTTATTGAAGCATTTGAAAAAGCAGGTTACCTTGAACAGGAGGCCGATCGTGAATATTATGATATTCCGCATAATATCACCTATTCAGAACCGGAACGACGGGTGGAGATGGTGGCTATGCCGCTTGACGATTACCGGTTTACCTGTATGATCGATTATAATTCGCCGGTGCTTGGCAGTCAGCACGCGGCAATCACAACGCTTTCGGAGTTCAAGAAGGAGATCGCGTCATCGCGGACGTTCTGTTTCCTTCACGAGTTGGAAATGCTCCTTAAGCACGACCTCATCAAGGGTGGTGATCTGAATAACGCGATCGTTGTTGTTGACAAGGAGGTTAGCAAGGATGAATTAAAGCACCTGGCCACTTTATTCAATCGCGAAGATATTGATGTTGCGAAGGAAGGCATTCTGAATAATATCGAACTTCGTCATCAGAATGAGCCGGCCCGTCATAAGTTACTGGACATGATCGGCGATCTGGCCCTGGTGGGTGTCCCTTTGCGCGGCCACATTATGGCGGCACGGCCCGGACATGCTGCCAATGTTGCCTTTGCTAAAAAGATCAAGGCACAGATAAAAAAGGAAAGAAGCAAAAAGCATATTCCGATCTATAATCCAGGTGCAACACCGGTGTATGACACGGTTCAGATCATGAACATTTTGCCTCACCGTCCTCCGTTCCTTTTTGTGGACAAAATAATGGAACTTTCCCATACCCATGTGGTGGGTGTCAAGAATGTGACCATGAATGAGGACTTTTTCATCGGGCATTTTCCTGGTGCGCCGGTAATGCCCGGTGTTATCCAGATAGAAGCTATGGCTCAGGTGGGAGGAATTTTAGTATTGAACACTGTTCCGGACCCATACAATTACCTCACATATTTCCTTAAGATAGATAATGTTCGCTTCAGGGCACAGGTGCTGCCCGGAGACACCATCGTTTTCCGCTGCGACCTGATGATCCCGATCAGACGGGGTATTGCTCAAATGAAGGGGATCGGAATGGTTGGAGAAAAGGTCGTAGTAGAAGCCGAAATGATGGCGCAAATTGTTAAAGTAAAGGAAGGCGAGGCAAAATGATCCAACCGTTAGCTTATATTCATCCGCAGGCAAAGATTGCTGATAACGTAGTAATTGAGCCGTTTGTAACGATACATAAAGATGTAGTGATCGGTGAGGGGACCTGGATCGGCCCGAACGTGACCATTATGGATGGCGCCCGCATCGGCAAGAACTGCCGCATTTTTCCGGGAGCCGTTATTTCGGCGATCCCACAGGATCTGAAATATGCAGGGGAGGAAACCACTGCCGAGATCGGCGACAATACGACCATCCGCGAGTGTGTGACGATCAATCGTGGTACCCGCGACCGTTGGAAAACGGTTATTGGTAAGAATTGCCTCATTATGGCTTACTGCCACGTGGCCCATGATTGTGAGGTCGGCGATTATTGTATTTTCTCGAATAACACCACGCTTGCCGGCCATATCACCATCGGTGATCATGTGGTGCTCGCGGGAATGGTTGCCATACACCAGTTCGTTAAAGTTGGAAATCATGCATTTGTAACCGGTGGATCGCTGGTTAGAAAGGATGTTCCTCCGTATGTTAAGGCGGCACGCGAACCTCTTTCTTATGTGGGTATCAATTCGGTTGGTCTGAGAAGGAGGGGGTATACCTCTGAGCAGATCAACGAGATTCAGGATATTTACCGGACCATCTTTGTAAAGAAGCACAATCTGACTGTGGCGCTCGATATCATTGAAGCGGAAAGACAACCGACTGAGATCCGCGATGAGATCCTTGATTTCATTCGTAATTCAAACCGGGGAGTCATGAAAGGATTTGGAGGGGCTTAACCTTTCGCTCATGCAAATCTCCCTTGCTAATATTGGACGCCGTTTTAACCGCGAATGGATATTCAGGGGAGTTTCGCAGTCCTTTACGTCAGGAAACTCATACGCGATCCTCGGGCCTAATGGCTCGGGGAAATCGACCTTGCTTAATGTCATTGCGGGTGCTTTAACTCCTTCGGAGGGTGAGATAACGTATTTTAAAGACAGCCAATCATTAGAACACGATAAGGTTTTTCCATATCTCAGTATTGCCGCACCGTATCTCGAACTGATCGAGGAGTTCACGCTTAATGAACTGATTGACTTTCATTTCAAATTCAAGAAGCCTCTGGCTGGTCAGACGCCGGAGGCACTTATCGGGCTCCTTCAACTTGAAAAGGCCCGAAACAAACAAATCAAATATTTCTCTTCAGGGATGAAGCAACGGGTGAAACTTGCCCTTGCCGTCTGCTCACAAACGCCT
The DNA here is from genome assembly GCA_036405495.1 of Sphingobacteriaceae bacterium. Classification (GTDB taxonomy): domain Bacteria; phylum Bacteroidota; class Bacteroidia; order Sphingobacteriales; family Sphingobacteriaceae; genus DASWTL01. Next base: position 27,341 of record DASWXL010000020.1, read on the forward strand.
GTCGTGCTGCTGGATGAACCTACATCCAATCTGGATAAAAGCGGTATCGAATGGTATCTCCGGTTAATTGAGGATAACACACTCGACCGCCTTGTGATAATCGGCTCCAATCAGGAGCATGAGTACAGCTTTTGCAATCATCACATTTTTGTTACAAACTATAAGTAGTTGCTGCTTTTTTAGTAGAATTACTTATCAATCAAAACCCTCAGTTTACTCCAAATCATCACAGAATGAAGAAAAAATTTATTGCTGCTGCATTCATTGCTGTTGCCAGCGTTAATGTAGCTAACAGCCAGACTACGCCCGCAGGTAAGGCGCGTTTGGTGGAAAAAGTTGCCCGGAAAGGCAGCGAACTGGTTATACCTTACGAGAAGCATGTGTTGCCAAACGGGCTTACTGTAATTCTGCATGAGGACCATTCCGATCCGGTAGTGCATGTTGATGTTACTTATCACGTTGGCTCCGGCCGTGAAGAAGTAGGCAAATCTGGTTTCGCTCATTTTTTTGAGCACATGATGTTTCAGGGCTCAGACAATGTTAAGGATGAGGAGCACTTTAAGATCGTTACCGAATCGGGAGGAACGTTGAACGGAACAACTAACGGTGACCGTACCAACTATTTTGAGACGGTTCCGAGTAATCAGCTCGAAAAGATGCTTTGGCTCGAAGCTGACCGCATGGGTTTCCTGCTGGATGCCGTAACGCAGCAGAAGTTTGAGGTTCAGCGCGCAACGGTTAAGAATGAAAGGGGACAGAATTATGATAACCGCCCATACGGACTTGCATCTGAATATACCAGTAAGAATCTTTACCCGTACGGCCATCCGTATTCATGGCTGACGATCGGGTATATTGAGGAGCTGGATGCTGTTAACGTTAATGACCTTAAAAACTTCTTTTTAAGGTGGTATGGTCCTAACAACGCAACGATCACCGTCGGCGGTGACCTAGATCCGAAGCAGACACTCGCATTGGTTGAAAAATATTTTGGTTCAATCCCGAAAGGGCCGGAAGTAAAAAATGTAAAACTGCCGGCACCTGTATTATCGGCAGACCGTTATGTGTCTTATGAGGACAACTACGCCCAATTCCCGATGCTGAGCATGACCTATCCCGGAA